>JAAURV010000059.1 GCA_012032065.1 Hyphomicrobiales bacterium | reverse complement strand
TTTCGCGGCGTAGAGTGCGCTCTCCAACTGGCTTTCGAAGGCGCGCCGCGTTTTGCCTTCAGGCGCGGGAGCTTCATCTTGTAGCTCTTCCCGGCCTTGATGCGGTCATCCTTCATGGAGGAGAGAATGCGCGCGGCGACCGCGGACTCGATAGACGTCGCGGCGACGCCCAGTTCCTGCGCTTCGATGACCGACCATTTGCCGGTGCCCTTCTGGCCGGCCTTGTCGAGGATCAGATCGACGAGCGGTTTCCTGCCGTCTTTGGCGGCGAGCACCCGTGCTGTGATCCCGATCAGATAGGAGTCGAGCTTGCCGCGATTCCACTTGGCGAAGACCTGGGCGATCTGGCCCGCGTCCATGCCAAGGCCATCGCGCATGATGCCGTAGATCTCGGCGATCATCTGCATGTCGGCATATTCGATGCCGTTGTGAATCATCTTGACGAAATGGCCGGCGCCATCGGTTCCCATCCAGGCGCGGCACGGGACGCCCTTGTATTTCGCCGCGATCGACGTGAGCACGCCTTCAACGCGCTCGTAAGAGGACCGGGTCCCGCCAACCATGATCGAGGGGCCATGTCTGGCGCCCTCTTCGCCGCCGGAGACACCCATGCCGATGAAGCGGAGCCCGGTGTCCTTCAAGGCCAAATCACGGCGGATCGTGTCGCGGAAGTTGGCGTTGCCGGCGTCGATGACGATGTCGCCGTGGGTCAGCACTTCGCAAAGACTTGAGATCTGTTCGTCGACTGCTTCGCCTGCTTTCACCATGACGATGACGGGCCTCGGCGGCGCGATCGCATCGGCCAATTCCGCATAGGTGCGGCAAGCAACGATGCGATTTGCAAGGCTGCCCGCCTCGGCGAGAAACTTCGCCGTTCTTTCCCATGTGCGATTGTAAACCGCGATGCGATGGCCCTTCTCCGCGATATTAAGCGCGAGATTGCCGCCCATGGTGCCGAGGCCAATGAGGCCGATTTCCGCTTTCATGAAATCCTCCGCAGCGGCGCGTTGGACCGCGGATCAAAACGCGGTTTGCAGGATACGGCGTGCGCGGATTTTCACAAGGCCCGGATCAAACGGCAAATGCCGCCTCGAACGCCTGAAGCGCCTGCTCCGGATCGCCCGAAGCGAAGGCTTCCATGCCCACGGGACCTTTGTAGCCCATGGCCTTGAGGGCCGTTGCAACGCCATGGTAGTTGATCTCGCCGGTGTCTGGTTCCAGGCGGCCGGGATTGTCGGCCACTTGAATCTCGCCGATCCAGGGCAGACATTTCTTGCACCAGCGGACCAGATCGCCTTCTCCGATTTGTGTATGATAGAGGTCGAGATTGATGCGCAATTGCGGGCGGTTGACCGACGACACCAGCGCCAGCACATCGGCCGTGGAGTTGAACGGGCAGCCCGGGTGATCGAGCAGATTGAGGTTTTCGAGGGTGAAGGTGACGCCCTCTTCTTCCGCCATGTCGCATATGCGGTTCAGCGTATCGCGCGCCTTCAGCCACATCGCGCCGGTTATCACTTGGGTCTGCGCAATTGGAATCCCGCCATCGCCGAGACCGGTGCCGTGCAGGTTGAGGCGCGCGACGCCGAGGCGCTTGCCGATCTGCGCGGTTTGGCGCGCGGTTTTCAAGAGTTCGTCCGCGCCTTCTTCGTCGGCGAGGCGGCCGCGCAGATAGCCGTTCATGATCGAGAAGGTGGCGCCGGATTTTCCAGCTTGGAGAGATCGTGCTCCGGCCAGTTCCACAGACCGACTTGAAAGCCCTGGTCTTTCAGGCGGGCACAACGCCATTCGATGGGCTTGTCGCGCCACAGCATTTCAGCGCAGGCGGCGAGTGTGAATGGCGATGACATGAGCGCTCCCCAAGAACCTAAGAGTAGAATTTCGGCTTGGCGATTTGCTGGACCGGAACGGTCTTGCCGGTTTTCAGCGCTTCGACGCCCGCTTCTGCGACGGCAGTTGCGCAGTAGCCATCCCACGCGGAAGCGCCGGGATTGGGCTTGCCGGTCAAGACCGATTTGACCCAGGCGCGATTCTGCTGGCGATAGGCATCGACGAAGCGCGGGCGCCAATCGGCGGGATAGGCGTTGATCTGCTTGAGGCCGAGATTGACGTCGGCATGAACAGGCGCGCGCAGGAACGCCGTGCCCTTCTCGCCCACCAGTTCGCCGCGCACGTCATAGCCATAGGTGGCGCTGATGTTGACCTCGATATTGACGAGATGCCCGCCGAGCGTCTCGAGAACCATGAACACCGGCGCCGTCTCGCCGCCGTTTGGCGGGCGAAACACGCTGATCGACTTGTAATCCGAATCGAGCATCCAGCGCGCAACATCAAATTCGTGCGGGGCCGAATTGCAGATCGCCATTTCGGCGCGGAAGTCATATGCGGGCGCGACGTTGCGGTGGAAGCAATGGAACATCAGCGCCCGGCCCAGGTCGCCGCGATCCAGCATCGCCTTGATTTCCGCATAGGACGGATCGAAGCGGCGCATGAAACCGATCTGCACCAGGCGTTTGCCGCGCTTCTCTTCGGCTTCGAGAACCGCGAGGCATTCCTTGGTTTGCTGCGACAAAGGCTTTTCGCACAACACCGGCTTGCCCGCCGCGATGCAGGCGAGGGTCAGCGGCGCATGGAACTGATCCGGAGCGGCGATCACTACGGCATCGACGGCGCTGTCATCGATGAGCGCCGGGGGATCGCCCACGACATTCCGCGCGCCCGTGTCATCCGCGACTTTTCTCGCGCGCCCCTGATCGGCATCGCAGATCGCCTGCAATACGATGCCTGGCACTTCTTCCGCGAAGATGCGCGCATGATCCGCGCCCATCACTCCCGCGCCAATGATGCCAATTGCGAACGTCATGTGTGATGCGTCTCGTGAGCTTCGACTTCAGCCTCAAGGCTAGCCATGGTTTCGCCACCGGCCATCAGGTCGGTGACTTCCTCGCGGGTCTTCTCGCCCTTGCGGAAATCCGCCGCCACCGCGCCGGCGGATCAGGACCGCGAAATGATCGCCAACGGTCAGGGCGTGAGTCACCTGATGGGTGATGAAGACAACCGCGAGGCCCCGCTTCTTCGCCTGATTGACGATGCGGAGCACGTGGCTCGCCTGTTTCACGCCGAGTGCCGCCGTCGGCTCGTCGAGGATCAGAACGCGGGCGCCGAAATGGACAGCGCGCGCAATCGCCAGCGATTGGCGCTCGCCACCCGACAGGCCGCCCACCAGCCGGTCGCCATCGTCGATGCGGGTGATGCCGAAATCGCGCACGGCCTTGACGGCGATTTCGTTGGCCTTCCTGCGGTCGAACACCTTGAACGGCCCCCAGCCCTTGGTCGGCTCCACGCCGACGAAGAAGCTGCGGCCAATGCTCATCAGCGGGAACGTTCCGCCGAACTGGTGCACGGTGGCGATGCCCTTATCGGCGGCGGCGCGCGGATTGGCGAATGTGGCTGGCGCGCCGTCCATATAGATCTCGCCGCTGCTGGGCTGATACACGCCCGCGAGAATCTTGATGAGGGTGGACTTGCCCGCGCCGTTGTCGCCCAAAAGGCAAAGCACTTCGCCGGGATGGACGTTCAGCGAAATGTCGTTCAACACTTCGATCGGGCCGAAGGATTTGCTGACATTCTTGAGCGAGAGAATTGGCGTTTTCATCGCGTGCCTCATTTCTTCCTGGGCGAATAGGTCAGCGCCATCTTGCGGAACGTGTTGTTCATCAGAACGGCGCCCAAGAGCAACACGCCAATGATCAGGCTCGACCAGTTGCGGTCGAAATCCGTGTAGTAGATTCCCTGGTTAACGATAGCGAAAGTGATGGTGCCGAAGAAGATGCCGATCACCGAGCCAAATCCTCCGGTCAGCAGCACGCCGCCGATCACCACCGCGATGATTGCGTTGAAGATGAAGGACTGGCCGCCGCCTACCTGCGCGGAGTTGAACAGGAGCGCCTGGCACATGCCGACGAAGGCGGCGGAGACGGCCGACAACACAAAAAGCAGGATTGTCATGCGGTCGGTTGGGATACCGGCGTTACGAGCGCTCACCTTGTCGCCGCCCATGGCGAAGATCCAGTTGCCGTAGCGCGAATAGTGGATGAAGAAAACATAGCAGAGAGTGAAAAACACCCACCAGATCACCACGACCTGAAGCTGACCGGGCGGGAAAATGCCGCCGAACGAGACGAAATCTCCGAACATTGCTTTAGCCGCGCCTTCCGCCTTGATCGCAACGTTGGTCGATTTGGTCACCAGCACGGTGAGACCGAGCAGGATACCTTGGACAGCGAAGAGCGAGCCCAGCGTGATGATAAGCGAGGGCACGGCGTGCGCACCACCATGAGGCCGTTGATCAAGCCCACAAGTATGCCGAAGGCGAGCGTAGCCGCAATGCCGAGCCAGATGGGCAAGCCGTAGTGCCCGCCGATCACCGCGGTCATCATCGCGCCTGCTGGCACCATGGCGCCCACCGAAATGTCGAGTTCGCCGGCGATCATCAGGAGGCCGACGGGAATGGCGATGATGCCGAGGCTCGCGGCGACATTGAGCCAGCTCGAAAGCCCGGCAATCTGAAGAAACGTCAGGCCGCCAAAAATGCCGAAGAAGATCAATACCGCCAAAAGGCCAAGAAAGGCCCCGGCTTCGGGTCGGCGCAACAAACCGCCGAGCATGGACGTGTTCATGAATTCACTCCCCAATCCCTGTCCCGGCACTATGCAATACTCGAGCAAACCGCCCAAGTGACATTGTGAAACCGGCCCGCAAATCAGGCGAGCCGGCGATTCATGCTGTTTAGTTTATCGCGCGCCTTTGGCGACGCCGTTCAGCGTTGCATCGATGTTCGACTCGTCCACGATGCCCGGCCCGGTGAGCACCGGGAAGGTCGGCAAATTAGTGCCGAAGTCGATGTGAGCCGCAAGCAGCGACACGGCCAGGTAGCCCTGCAGATAGGGCTGCTGGTCGATGGCGAAGGCTTGTGTGCCACCCTTGATGCGGTCAAGGCCAGCTTTGTTGAGATCGAAGGAGCCAAGCTTTACGCTCGCCACCTTGTCCGCCTGCTGGATGCCAATGGCAGCCGAGTCGGCATCGCCGGCGGAGATAGTGATGATGCCATCGACAGTTCCGTCCTTCAGGAGTTCAGCCTTGATGGCTTCCGCCACGGCGGTGGCGTTGCCGAAGCTCGCGGCAGGCAGCGGCAGTTGGACGGCCTTGCCGCCTTTGGCCGTGATGCCATCGATGACGCCCTTGCAGCGGGACTCGAGGTTGGCAGCGCCCGGAATGGTGTTGACACACAGAACGTTCTTCGAGCCTTTGGCCGCGAAAGCCTCGCCACCAGCCACGCCGGCCACGTATTCGTCGGACCCGACGTAATTGAGAGCTCCCAGTTCTTTCGCCTTCTCCGCACCGCCGGCATTCATCAGAATCACCTTTATCCCGGCCGCCATGGCGTCCTTGATCGCCGGATCCTCGGCTTCCGGAACCCAATTCGGGATCACCAGGCCATCAACCTTCTGGCTGATGGCGGTGCGGATCAACCCCACGACGTCGGGCGCGAAGTTCTCGTAGTTGACGAGGCGGAGATAATTGATCGATCCGCCATTCGCCTTGATGCCTGGCTCCGCGTCGTCGAGGCCCTTCTTGATCAGGTTCCAGAATGCGTCATCGTTCGAACCGCCGACCACCGCGATATTCGCAGACAGCGATGCGGTGGCGCTGATGGCCAATATGGCGGCAGCGGCCATCAGTTTCTTCATCGTCTTCATACTACTTCCTCCCATAGACCGTCACCATGACGGGGTTCATGAATTTCGTTGCGCGTTCAGGCGCTCGACTTTCCTCGCATAGCGCGCATCCATGCGGGCTTGCGCTTGCTTCGAGCCGTCGTGCCAGGTGCCGAACCACATATCGAGCGGGACGAGGCCGTCGCCGCCGTAGTTCACCTCGAAGTGCTTGTGATGCAGGTAGTGAAGGTAGGCGTGGCTATCGAGCGTGGTGTCTTCCGTGAGTTCCAGCTTGTCGAAGCCGATGTGGCCGTTGATGGCGCCGTACCCCGCCATGTGCAGCTGGAGCAGCGCGATCAGCGGATTGGACGGCAGCACCAGATGCCACCACACCACACCGTGATAGAGGAACGTCTCGACCGGATGCATCGACAGCGACGACCATGGCGAGGGGTTCACTGAATTGTGGTGCAGATAGTGAATCCATTTGTAGAGCGGCGGCCAGTGGATGGCGCGGTGAATGAAGAAGAAGTTCACCTCGTGGATCACCGGTGTCATGAGAAGCATGAACGCCAGCCAATAGGGATGCTCGGACCAATTCAGCCATGACGCGTAGCCGTTGGCGAAGCACCACAGCATGAGCACTTCGGCGAGCGTCCACATCGGGATGCCGAAGATGTAGGTCTTTACGAAGTTGTCGATGTTCTGGCTCTTGAACCAGAAGACATCCGAAGGCTGCTCTGACGGGAATTTGGCGTTGTACTTGAAGCGGGTGCCCTGCTTGCGCTTCCAGTAATAGAAGAACTCGATTGCGCCATACATCAGGAAGATGCCGATGCCGTTGACGGCATAGAGCCGGAGCGCCCAATCCCAGGAGAGGATCTTCATCGTCTCCCAATCGGGGAGAATGAAGTGCCAGTAGAGCAGCGTGACCGCCATGTGGAAGGCGTTCCACGGCCAGACGTAATCGATGGCGAACTTCGCCCACGTCTTCAGATCGAACGGCGTGTTCCAGAAAAACGCGATTTGCGGATGGGCTTTCGGCGTCCAATCGCCGCGCTTGTTGCGAGTGCCGTAAATCAGATCATCCACCTGAGCCTCCCATTCCATAACGGAACGTTTGGTGCATTTCGCATTCCTGTTGGAATATCTGTTGCGTCTCGAGTCAAAAAGTTGCAACATAAATGAGATAGGAACGTGCATTTCGTCTCAAAAAGCGTCAAAATCGGCAAGACGGAGATGAGGTGACGTGAGATAGGAGGGGACATGCCACGGGCCACGATCAAGGATGTTGCGGTGCACTCAGGCCTGTCGATCTCGACCGTCAATCGCGCCCTGCACGAGCCCGGGAAGGTTCGCGAGGAGACCCTCAAGCAGGTTCTGGCGGCTGCGGAAGCGGTCGGTTTCTACGGCATTGCCTCGATCAAGGGCAGTCTCAGGCCGAACTCCCGAAGGTGCGGATCGGGGTTTTGCTGCTCCAGCGAAGGCGCGCATTCTACACCGCACTGAGCGAGGCGCTTCGCGACGCCGCTGCCGCGGTGCGGGATCATGAGGTGATGATACAAATTGAACATGTCGACGAGCTGACACCGCAAAATGCCTCAGAGGGGCTGCTGCGCTTGGCCCAGTCTTCGGACGTGCTCGGCGTGACGGCGCCGGAGCACCCGCTGGTGGCGTCGGCCATCGAGCAACTCGCGGCGCGCAATATCAAGACATTCGCGCTGATCTCGCAACTGACGGCGCGCTGCAATGTCGGCTATGTGGGCCTCGATAACTGGAAAGTTGGGCGCACCTCGGGCTGGGCCTTCGGAAACTTGTGCAAAGCGCCGGGCAAAATCGGCGTGCTCGTCGGCAATCACCGCTTCCGCTGCCAGGAGACCAACGAAAGCGGCTTCCGCTCCTATTTCCGCGAACATCCGCAAGGCTTCGACCTGCTCGAAGCGCGCGCCACATTCGAAACGGCGAGCATCGCGCGCGAGGTCACGGAGCGGCTGCTCGAGGAGCATCCCGATCTCGTCGGGCTTTATGTTTCAGGAGGCGGCATCTCGGGCGCGGTGGCGGCACTCCGCGACAGCGGCAGGGCGCGGGAGATCGCCGCCGTCGGGTACGAATATCTCGACATCACGCGCTCGGCGCTGCTCGACGGAACGCTCAACTTCGTGATCGCCCATCCGCAGCGGGCGCTGGCGAGCGAGGCGATCGCCGCAATGATCCGCGCCCACGAGGGCGGGCCGGACTTTCCGCCGCAGTCGGTTTCGCTGCCGTTCGAGATCTACACGCCGGAGAATCTTTGACGAAAATTACTGCGCTCGTTTGCGTCAGTTGCTATTGCACAACGAGACTCAAGGCGGGCGGCATTTCATGACACTCTTCAACTTCGACGAAGCCAGGTTCCTCGGAATTCAATCAGGCGCCGTGGCTCTCGCGCCTGACATTCATCGCATTCTCGGCCAGTGCCTTTCGACTGGCGCGCAGAACATCTTCTTCCTCGGAACCGGCGGCGCGGCCATTCTGATGCAGCCGGCGGCGCAGCTCATGCAGCGGCGATCCGGTTTTCCCACATTCATGGAGATTTCGGCGGAACTCGTGGCCGGCGGACATGCGGCACTCGGGTCTCATTCCATCGCCGTCATTCCCTCGCTGTCGGGAACGACGAAGGAGTCGATTGCGGCGATGGACTATTGCAAATCCAAGGGTGCGACGGTGATTTCTCTCGTTGGCCACAAGGACTCGCCGCTTGGCCAGGGCGCGCATCATGCGCTGGTCAATTTCGCGGAAGACGACACGTCGCCGGAGAGTTTCTACATCCAGTCGCTTCTCATCGCGCTTGCCGCCATGTCTCATCGCGGCGAATATTCGGCGTTCAATGAAACGGTGGCCGAGCTCCAGGCCCTGCCCGCCGCACTTCTCGACGCAAAGCGCGCGTTCGAAGCGGAAGCAGCGAAACTGGCGGAGCGCTTCAAGAACGAACCATACCACATCGTCACCGCCGCCGGGCCCTGCTGGCCGCAGGCGTGGTATTACGGAATGTGCATTCTGGAAGAGATGCAGTGGATCAGAACAAGGCCCATCCACGCGGCGGACTTCTTCCATGGGACGCTGGAACTTGTGGAGAAGGGCGTGAGCCTCATCGTTCTGAAAGGCGAGGACCCGTCCCGCGGGCTCGCGGATCGCGTTGAATCGTTTGCCCGTCAGTACACCGATAAACTCTGTGTTCTGGACACCGCGCAGTATGAGTTAAAAGGACTCTCGGCGGCAATCCGCGCGCTTGTTGCCCCCGCTGTTCTCGCCGCGCTGCTGGAGCGCCTCAGCGCACATCTCGAGGTGAAGCGCAATCATCCGCTGACCACGCGGCGATACTACAAGAAGGTTTCTTACTGAGCCCTTCCAGCGTGAGCGCGGACCCACGCCATTCGTGCGGCGAGATCGGGCGCGTTGAGGGCGAGGGAGCCCATCACCACCGTATCGGCGCCCGAGGCATAGAGATCCGGCACGGTGTTCTCGCGGATGCCGCCGTCCGCGGCGAGGAGAATGCGATGCTTAGGGCCCTTGCCATCGATCATGATCCGCGCCTCTCGAAGCCGCGCGGTTGCGCTTGAATCGAGCGACTGGCCTTTGACGCCGATGCGCGTGCCCAAAAAAGTAAGAACTCCGATACGCTCCAGATAGATTTTCGCGGCGCCGGCCGGCGTATGGAGCTGCAATACAATTCCGGGAACAAGCCCGAGCGAGCCGATAAGCGCCAGCGCCTCATCGGCATTGGCGTTCTCGGCGTGAACGGAAATGATCGAGGCGCCCGCTTCGGCGAATTGCTTGACCTGATCCAGCAGAATGGCGTCCTCAACCATCAGATGAACATGCAGCGGCCTCGTGGTGTTCCTGCGGATCGCTGCGACGAGATCGGGAAACAAGAGAAACGCCGGAGAGAAGTGCCCATCCGCCGCATCCAGGTGATAAATGTCCGTATACGGATCGATCCGCTTCATGTCTTCCGCCATTCTCGCAAGATCGGCGGACCAAAGCGACATCTCGGCGAGCAGGCGCCCTCGCGGAAGGCTTGCGATGCCGAAGCTGGAGGAAACCATGATTCAAAACCCCTTGAGAAATGTTGCGAGCGCGGACCGGAAACCGGCGCGGTATGCTTGAAGATTATCGGCTTTCGGCGGAATGGCCGCAAGCCTGGACCGCGGAATGAGTCCCGAAAGCTCCTTGGCCATCGCCACTGGATGAATCATGTCCCGGCCGTGACCAATGATCAGCGTTGGAACGCGAATGCCGCCTATTGCAGCGCGCGTGACACCCGGCCCATCGGCGGAAATGCGAGCGAGCAGTTCCGCTGTCACCGCGATCGGTTCGCGCGCAAAGAAGCCTCGAAGCGACGCGAGATTGTCCGGCGCATCCCGCGTCAGCTTCGCAGCCGTCTCCGAGCGCTCGAAGATACCGCGCGCTTCCACCGGCGGATGACGTCTCAACAGTTCACCCACTTCGGCATTTGGCTTTGCGTTTGATGGCGCTGCTTCGGCGACCCACGCGGGCCGCGCCAGCACAAGGCCGCGAACCAATTGGGGCCGGATCGCCGCAAGGCGGAGCGCGATGGCCGCACCCATGGAAATGCCGCCGATGACAACTGGGGCGAGATTTCGTGCCTCGATCAATTCCGCGAGGTCGTCCGCGAATACGGAAATCGAGAATTTCGCAGGATCGCCGGACTGGGATTGTCCATGCCCCCGGCATTCGAGAGTGAGACAGCGCCATCCGGAGTCCACTGGAAACACATCCGCGGGCTGGCCCGCCGCGCCGCAGAGACCGTGTTGAAATACGAAGGCCGCTCCTTCTCCCGTTTCGGCGACGGAGAGATCGAGACCGCCGCGTTTGAAGACCGATCTCTTCATGCCTCCAACGCCGATATGTGGCCAGAGAGGAAGGTGGCGACTTCGGGCGCATCTTGGGCTTCGAGGCCATGAGTCACGAGCGGGCCATCGAAGCCATGAGTCTGGAGTTCAGAGAGGTAATGTCTCCAGTCGATGACGCCATGACCCGCCGCCGTAAAGCCGCCATCCTGGGTCCGGTCTTTCGCATGCGCCATGACGATTGAAGGACCGAGTACACTGATCGCTTCCGAAACAATGACATTCTGCTTTTCAAGAGTCGCAGTTTCGAAGAGATTGGCGGCGTCGAGCACGATTCCGATATGCCGCGATCGAAACGTATCGAGCAATTTTCGCGCTTTCTCCGCCGAACTCACGACATTGGCAAGCTCCGGTTCGACGCCGATTACGATGTCTTCGCTTTTGGCGATGGGAAGAAGAAGGTCGAACTCCCGGCACATCTCATCCCAGGAAGATTGCGTCGCATTGTCGGGATGATGCCGCCATTGGTCGGCAGGATCGCGGCTGCCCGTGCAGACCGTGACAAGCTTCGATCCCATCTCATGCGCCGCGACGGCGATGGCAGCGAAACTCTTCCGTCCGGCCAAGCGCCGTTCGTCGATCGGATCGATCATGTTGTAAGTCGCGGAAACGGCGGCGATCTCGATCCCCGCCTCCTTGGCCGCGCGTCTTACCGCCGCAACATCTTTGCCGGATATGCGCTGGGGAAGCGAAGGTATACCCGAGCAGGCCATGTTATACTGAACCGCCGCATATCCCGAGAGGCTTGCGGCACTCAGAACGATGTGCGGTTCGTTTCCCGGAAACGTCTTGGCGAAGATGCCGAGGCGCATCAGACCGGGCCGCTGACGCTGTCGAGCCGCACCGGTTTGCCGGTTAACGCCGATTGTTGAATTGCCACCATGGCGCGGATGCAGGCTACGCCATCGTCGATATCCGCGCCGGGAACCGGCTTTCCTGTCAGGACGGAATCGGCAAATCCTTCGAGCTGCCGCCGGTAGAAGTGCCCGTCCGCGCCCAGTATCCGCGATGCGCTTCCGGTCTTCTCATGGAAGATGTCGACTTCGCTTGTCTTGTAGAGCCACGGATTGAAAATCTTGGCGATAACGCTGCCGTGCTGGCCATAGAGTTGAAACCCTTCATGCCAATCCATGCGTATGGCGACGGTGAGATCGAGATGGCCCAT
>JAAURV010000058.1 GCA_012032065.1 Hyphomicrobiales bacterium | reverse complement strand
TTTGGTTCGGTCGTTGCCGCGCGAGACGCGAAGGCCGTGGCCAACGCCTAGCGCAACGGGCGCTCAAGCGCGTAGCGGTTGAGTGCGGAAAGTTGCGCTAAATTATTGATTTTCGAGCACCTTATCGGCGATCAGTTGATTCCAACTGATCGCCGGGCGCTCTACCGCACGGCGCCGCGCCGGATCAGTTGCGGCAGCAGCGTGATCCCCGCAAGGATCGGGTGCCGCCGCTGCCAGTCCGACAGTTCGACTTTCTGTCCCGAGTGCCGCTCGATCTTCCAGGCGATGTAGTCCGCGCCACCCGAGAACGTGAACGCCGCCTTCATCAGCCTCAATACGGACAAAAACTTGCCTTCGGCGCGGCGGAGAGGCCAGTTGGTGTTGATGGGTGACGTGCCTCGCATGAGGTTCGTGGCCTCGCGATAGTAGGCCTCGTTTGCCGTCACCAACGTATCGGCACGCGCCACGCGTTCGGCGCGCAACTCCGTTCCATAAGTTGCCGCGAAACCGGTGGCCCAAGCATCGGGCGAAGGCGGCAACGCCAAGGCATGTGCATACATGCGGCGCAGGGCAGCGGCGATAGCGTCAATCACGTCTTCGCGGCTCCGTTCATCCGCGTGGAATGCAAGTGCCGACGGTTGCGAGAACCGCGCCCAGAAATACGGATTGCCCGCGTTCATCCATGCAGCGAATTGCGGCAGCGGAAGCACTGCGTATTTCGCGCGATAGGTGCGGCCTTCAAACCCGGATTCGGCGTAGTAGACATTGGGCGGAAAGAGGCGGCAACCCCAGCGGCTCAAGGCATTCGTCGAGACCCCGTCAAAACCCTGTGTCAACACGTAGAGATCGATCAGTGACTCGCTCGTTGCCGCTCCGCGCAGACATGAGCCGTATGCAAGGACAGCGCGGACTTGCCGATGTTGCGCTCGAACATGTTCCGCCATTGCAGCGATCTCCGGCGGAACCGGCCGCGCCAGGGATGCCGCGATGAATGTTCGGAGATCGTCCATCTAGCCGCAAACATAGGTGAAGGCGGGACCGGTTTCGAGGCGTAGCGGCGCGTCTTCCGGCCCTTCGAAGAACTCGCCATCGACAACCCATTTCGAGGGCGTGCGGACTTCAAGCAGCGAGGCGCAGGTACTCTTGGCGCCTTCCGGCACACGCCGGTCCTCGCCGCCATACATCATCGGCAAGAGCCAGCGGACAACACTTGGCACCGGATATGGCAGCACAGTCGCGCGAATGGGGCCGGTCTTTCCTCCCCAGAAAGGCCGCGTTCCGAGGATGAGCTTTTCGAGTGTGGAAACCAGCATGAGAAGCTGCGTGCCTTCGCTGAGTTTGCGCCCATCCGCCAGCGCGGCGATGGGAAACGGCCTGTCGAAGCGCGTGGCATCATTGGGATCGGGTGCGGTGAAGATCGAACGCAGAACGGACCTTGCAAGCGTTGCAAATGTCGCTAGGTCGCCTTTGACGCCCTTGGCGTTGAACGCCTGCTGGCAATACAGCGTGGCTTCGGCAACAGCACCCGTGCCGAGAAACATGCCGTGGCGCGGCTTGCCGTCGCGCGGATTGGCGGCGCGCACCGTGGGCCGCTCGCGCAAATCCTTCGGCGTGGCACTCATCATAAAATTCGCCTGCGCGTCTATGCTCTTATGGCGGAAGCCGAGATCGGCGGCCGTCATATTCGTCGTGCCATGAGGCAAGAGCGCAAGGCGCGGCAGCGCTGCGAACGGCTGCCGTTCCGCAAGATCGGTCTGGATCGCCTGAATGGTGCCATCACCCGAACTGATGAAAAGATCGGTGACGCCGGCACTCGCCATGTCGTTCAGAAACAGAGGAAGCTGCTCGAAGCGCTCCAGTATTTTCACCGGCACATTGATGTTGTGGCGAAGTTTATCCGCCAGCGCCAAACCTTTGCCGCTCGATTTACCGGAGCGCGGATTGACGATGAGCCCGGCGCGCATCAGCGTTTGGCCATCCACGAAACGAGCGGCCCCGCCCTGCTCGCGGCGAACGCCTGCAGGAGCTGAATGCCGTGCAGAACGAGACACACCACCGTCCACGCCGCCACCGCGATCAATCCCCAGTCCGGGCGGCCAACCAATAGCGAGAGTGTCAGCAAGATGAGATTGGGATTCCGTCTCGCCGTGATCTGACGGAAGAACGTGTCGATGGGACGCCAGATGTGAATTTCGAGTCCGAGTTTGGCGATCGATATGCCCTCGATGATCCGTTGCAGAACATAACCGGCAAGTATGGCAGCGAGCGTCCACCAGAACATTTGCTCCGAAAGCGCAAGGCCAACGGCCCCCAGACCAATCGCCCACGCCGCGTACCAGAACGGCGGATGCAACAGATCGATGCCATGATCGAACACATCGCCCCATTTGCTCGACGTGAGCGTGGTTCGCGCGAGCTTTCCATCGACAGTGTCGAGAAACGTCATGGCCCAGGCGGCAATGATGCCGGGCCAGTAATAACCGCGCCAGAACAACCAGAACGCCAGCACCGTGCAAATCGCGCCGACGAGGGTCACCATATTCGGCGAAATGCCGCGCGGCGCGAGATATTGCGTCGCATGGAACGCTGGCACCGGCCACACATGCTTGGTGACGAGATCGGTTGCGCCTTTGTAAGTTCCCATGAAGATGCGCCACGCGGCGGCGGCCTCCTCGCGCACCTGCATGGCGTATGGAGTTTCCTTCTTGCGCAGGCCCTTCCAGAATGCCGCGTCGAGTTCCGATGGCGCGCGCGCCAGAAGCTCGGGCATATCGCCGTGTCCTGTGAAGTGTGCGATCAAACGCACCGCATCCTTGCCGCGCGCATTGGCGGCGCGGGAAGACGTTCGTTTCCATCGGCGAGCAGCGCGAAGCTTGGCCGCCTGGCAAGGATCGGAATGAGTGGCTGATCGATGGCCGCATCGGCGCGGATGACAATGATGGGGCCGGCATAGGATGCAGCATCCTCCGGCCTGATCTCGCGGGAAACACCTTCGCGCGCGAACTGCCGCCGCAGCCGGTCCGATGGCGAAAGTCCAAACAGACGATGCGCGCATTCACCCACGAAGCAGAGCGCCGGTTCCGCCGAAATCTCGGTAACGGGAGGTCTCCCGGGCGGCGGCGCGGCTTTGCGCGCGGGCTTCTTTCGTTTCGGTTTTTTGGGAGTTTGAGCCACGGAGTTGATTCAGAATGTTAAGCTGGCGGTTCTATGGCTGCCAAGGCGCGATAGGTCAATCGAGACCGGAAACCGGCTTGTAGCCCGTCATCTGCCCCCGGAACCAGGTTTCCTGCCGCTTGATGTACTGCCGCGTCGCGGCCTTGGCGCGGGTTGCCGCCTCTTCCAACGAAATTTCGCCATCGAGATGAGCGCGAAGCTCGGGGACGCCGATGGCTTTCATGATTGGCGAAGCAGGGTCGAGCGCGCCGAGCTGCTTCACCTCTTCCAGAGCCCCTTTCACCAACATCTCATCGAAACGCCTCTCCGCGCGCTCGTGGAGGGTGCCGCGAGGAACCATGACATAGAGCTTCTCCACATCAACACCCGCCAAAACAGACTGCTGCCGCGCTTCACGATGCCAGTCGCCCAGCGTACGGCCAGTCGCTTCAAAGACCTCAAGCGCCCGAATCAGCCGCTGACGGTCGGTTGGCGAAATGCGCTCTGCCGACAGCGGGTCGCGTGCGCGAAGCTCCGCATCAAGATCGCCTTTGAAATCGCGCCAGTGTTTACGAAGTGACTCTGGAATGGAAGGAATGTCCGCAATGCCTTGCTCGAGGGCCTTGAAGTAAAGGCCAGTCCCGCCGGTTACTATTGGCAGCAGACCGGCGTCCCACGCTTCTTCCAGAGTCACCTTTGCCTCGGCCAGCCACGCTCCAACAGAATAGGCTCGATCCGACGCGACATGGCCATAGCGCCGGTGCGGAACCGCGCGCTCATCCTCTTCCGAAGGCCGCGCACTCAGAATCCGCAGCGCGCCATAGACCTGCAATGCATCGGCGTTGATGATCACGCCGCGCCGTTCCCGCGCCAACTTCATCGCCAGCGCGGACTTGCCGCTGGCGGTGGGGCCTGCAATAAGCAGCGCGCTTTCTTCGGTGATTTGCCCATATGGATTCCGTTCTCGTCCTCATAGCAGCCCCCGGCTCCGGCGCAATCGGGCCGGCGGTACTGGCTTTACTGGCGGAGCATGGCGCCGAGCCGCCGCATTGGCTGTCACCCGGCGACGCCGCCGAAGTGCCGGTGTTTCCCCAAATGTCCGAGTTTCTGATCGACCTGCGCGCGCATGCCATCGATGCGGCGGTCGTCTCGATACACAACCGGCGCAAACGCATCCTCATCGCCGACATGGACTCGACCATGATCAAGCAGGAATGCATCGACGAACTGGGCGTCGTGGCTGGCGTTGGCGATCAGATTAAAGGCATCACCGCGCGCGCCATGCGCGGCGAACTCGATTTCGATGCAGCGCTTCGCGAGCGGGTGCGGCTCTTAAAGGGGCTCGATGTTTCGGCGATCGAAAAGATCATCACCGAGCGCATCGGACTGATGCCAGGCGGAAAGTCGCTCATCGCCACCATGCGGATGAATGGCGCCTACACCGCGCTCGTCTCGGGTGGGTTCCGGCAATTCACATCCCGCATCGGCGCGATCCTTGGATTCGACGAAAACCAGGCCAACGAACTGATGACGAAGGACGGCAAGCTCACGGGCGGCGTCGGCAATCCTATTCTCGGCCAAGCCGCGAAAGTAGAAGCTCTGAAGCGCATTGCCGCCGCGCGTGGCCTCGACACACAGGACGCAATTGCCGTGGGCGACGGCGCCAACGATGTCGACATGCTGATCGAAGCGGGATTGGGCGTAGCACTCCACGCCAAGCCGCATGTGCAGGAAAGCTCGCTCATCCGCATCAATCACGGCGATCTCACGGCGCTCCTCTATATGCAGGGCTATCGTCGCGAGCAATTCGTGCCCTAAATGGACATGCCCCACTTCCGCCCTTCATAGATGGCGGCGGCGGCCGTCCGCGCCGCCGTCGCGTCGCCTACTGTCGACGCGCCCAGTTCGTCTGCCAACGCGCGCTCCGGCACATTTGTTGCCGCAATGACGAGCGAGTTGGCCGCGATCCGCTCCGGCTTGCCACCCGATTGCCGGACGGTCGCGCCATCGCCGTGCCATTCGAGCATGACCGTTTCGGTGATCAGCCTTGCGCCAAGTTCGCGAAGCCTGGCGCGCGCCTGAAGATCGGCCGCCGTGCGCGCCATCTCCGCCATCACGGTCACCGCGCCGGTGACGACGGTGACCTTATGCCCAGCCTCGGCCATGGCGAGCGCGGTGCCGGTACCCTTCCAGTTGGCGGTTTCATCAAGCAGGATCACGCGATGTCCCAAGCTTGCGGCGCGCGACATCACGTCTTCGGCGGACCAGACATTTCCCCGTTCGATTCCAGGCAGGCTGTCGTGTTCGGGCATCCAGCGCTGGAAACCTTTGCCATCGGGCGACGACCCGGTCGCCACGATGATTTCGTCCGCGCCAATGGCCTTCGCTTCATCGGCATCGAGCGGCGAATTCAGGAGCACCCGGACCTGCAGCTTGTTGAGTTGCCGTTCGAGCCAATCGATGTAGTCGAGGATTTGCTGCCGCCGCGGCTGAAGGCCGGCTAGGCGAAACTGCCCGCCAAGCCTGTCCGATGCTTCGGCCAGCGTGACGCTATGTCCTCGTTCGGCAGCCACGCGTGCCGCTTCCATTCCGGCGACACCTCCACCAACCACCAGAGTTTTCCTCGGCTTCTTGGATGGTGCGAAGCGATCGCCGCCCCATTCGAATTCACGGCCAGCACTTGGATTGATCAGACAGGAAATCCAGTAGTCGCGGGAGCGCCGCCCCCAGCACATCTGATTGCAGGAGAGGCACGGGCGCACATCCTCGGGCCGTCCCTCCTTCGCCTTGTTCGCGAGATGCGGATCGGCGATCTGCCCGCGCACGATGGAGACGAGATCGGCCTGCCCCGACTTCACAACATTTTCGGCGTTATCGGGAGTGCGGACATGCGCCTCGCATTGCACCTTCGCGTGCTTCAAGACTTGCTTGAGCGCCTCCGCATGCGGCGCGCCGAATTTGTCGGCGTGGAACACGTTTGGAATGATGCCGGTGAAGTTGAAATAGCTGCCGGTGCCGCAAGTCACGTAGTCCATGAGCTGGCGCCGATCGTGCCAGGCGACAATTTCCTGCAACTGCTCAATCGATTGCGAGACTTTGCTGGCCGGGTCCATGTTGACTGCGAGGCCGATGATGAAATCCTCGCCCGCCATCTTGCGAATGCGCTCCATGATGGTGCGCGAGAAGCGCATGCGGTTCTCGAAGGACCCACCCCAACGGTCGCCGCGCCTGTTGTTAAAGGGAAGCCAGAACTGATCGATGACCGCATTGTAGGCTGCGAACAGTTCTACGCCATCGAAGCCAGACTCCTTGGCGCGCCGCGCAGCCTGCACGAACCCTTCGATGATGTCTTCGATCTCCGCTTCCGTCATCGCATGGCTGCCATCGGAGTCGTGAAACGACGGCAGTCCCGATGGCGACCATGACGGCTCATATGAATTGTCGAAATCGCCGTGCTGACCTACGTGATAGAGCTGATGGCAGATCGCCGCGCCATGCCCGTGCACCGCGTCGGTCACCTTGCGAAAATGCGGAATGATCTCATCGGTCGAATGCAGAAAATTGCCGCGCGTCAGAACCGCCGTGCGATGCACGGGTACTGGCTCCACCACGATCATCGCGGCACCGCCCAGCGCGCGTTCCTCGTAATAGCCACGATGCCGTTCGCCCGGCAGACCGCCTTCCGCCATGTTCGCCGTGTGCGCGCCAAACACGATGCGATTGCGGAGCGTCTTGTGGCGAAGCTGCAGCGGCTGAAACAGGGCCGGAAAGTTCTGCGCCATCAGCTCCTCCCGCCACTTTCATAACTCTTCAAACGCTCATAGAGTTCGCGGTCGATTGGCAAGCCTTCTTTCAAGAGCCGCTTACGGGTCGCAGCGCGCCGTGCATTGGGCAAGCGCGCGCCCTTCTGCGCCTCGATCGACTTCACCAGCGTCTTCACCTGCCTGTCGAACGCGTCGCCGGAGAACCGTTTCGGATCGATGGCGATGAAGAACTGGCCGCAGCCGATGGGCTTGCCGTCGTTCCCGACAAAGGAGCCCATCTGCGGTCCAAGCAAGGAGCCGGTGAGCGCGGCGCTCATCACCTCAACGATCAGCCCCAGGGAAAATCCCTTGTAGCCGCCGGCGGGAACCATGGATCCGGCAAGCCCCCGGTGCGGATTTGTCGTGGCGCGCCATCCTCATCGAGAGCCCAGCCCATTGGGATCGGTTCATTCCTCTCCGCAGCCCTCTTCACATTCGTCCAGGCAACGGCGGATGAAGACTGGTCGACGAGAAACGCGATCTTTCCCTTCGGCCCCGGAACCGCGACGGAGAGAGGATTGGTGCCGATCACCGGCTTGACGCCGCCCACCGGCGCGATTGCCGGCATGGCGTTGGTGAAGCCGAAAGCCAGCAAACCCTTGCGGGCGAGATACCCTGTGTGAAAACCGAGCGTCGCCGCGTTGTAAGACAAATTCACCGCCAGGCCGGCGATGCCATAGCGTTTTGCGGCAGGAATCAGTTTGGCGAAGCCCGCTTCGATGGCGGGATGCGCGAAGCCGCGCCTGGCATCGACATGCACCGCAACCGGGCTCAGCATCGTGACCTTGGGCCGCGCCTTGCCATCGACCTTTCCGCTTCTCACATGCTCGCAATAGAACTGCAGCCAATACAAGCCGTGACCTTCAATCCCTGAAAGCTCGGTATCGAGAATGGCTTCGGTGAAATACCTGGCGTTCCTCTCCGCCGTTCCCGCTCCGGTCAGCGCGCCGAAGATTAGCTTGCGGGCCTGTCCAGCGGTGAGTCTGATCTGACTTGCCATTCCGCAAGGCTAGCAGCGCCGCGCAAGCCTTGCCAAGACCGGGCCGTTGCGCAAAGCTGAGAGAAAAGTGGGAGACGCATCACATGGCCAAACGGAAACCAGCGCGCAAAGTCAAAGCCAAGGCCGTCAAGGCGAAACCAGTCAAGAAATCCGCTGCGCGAAAGCCCGCAGCCAAGACCAAAACCGCCGCAGTGCCGAAGAAAGTTGCCGTGCTCAAGGCTTCGCCAAACCAGACGAAGTTCGTTCTGAGCGAAGACCGCATTCCGAAGCGCTGGTACAACATCAACGCCGATCTGCCGAAAGCCCTGCCGCCCGTCCTGCACCCGGGCACCTTGCAGCCGGTAGGCCCGGACGATCTCGCGCCGCTCTTCCCCATGGCGCTGATCATGCAGGAAGTCTCCGGCGACCGTCAGATCGATATCCCCGAACCGGTGCGCGATATCTACCGCATGTGGCGGCCAACGCCGCTCTATCGCGCGCGGACGCTTGAAAAGGCGCTCGGCACCACGGCGAAGATTTTCTACAAATACGAAGGCGTTTCTCCCGCGGGCTCGCATAAGCCCAACACCGCCGTGGCCCAGGCTTTCTACAACAAGCAAGAAGGCGTGAACGAAGCTCGTGACCGAAACCGGCGCCGGTCAATGGGGTTCCTCGCTTGCGATGGCGGGCGCCCTCTTTGGCATCGACGTCAAGGTCTTCATGGTGAAGGTCTCCTACAACCAGAAGCCCTATCGCCGCGCACTGATGGAAACCTATGGCGCAAGTTGCGTCGCAAGCCCGTCGGAGGAAACCAATGCCGGGCGGCAGATCCTCGCGGCCACCCCCAACTCGAACGGCAGCCTCGGCATCGCCATTTCCGAAGCCGTCGAGGTCGCCGCCACCAATGGCGACACGAAATATGCGCTCGGCAGCGTACTCAACCACGTGCTGCTGCATCAAACCGTGATCGGCATCGAGGCCATCGAGCAGATGCAGATGGCCAACGCTATCCCGACATCATCGTCGGCTGCACCGGCGGCGGATCGAACTTCGCCGGGCTGACTTTCCCCTTCATCGGCCAGCAGCTTCGCGGCGGAAAGAAGGTGCGCGTGATCGCCGCCGAACCCGCCGCCTGCCCCTCTCTCACGCGCGGGCGCTACGCCTACGACTTCGGCGATACCTCGCACATGACGCCGCTGGTCAAGATGCACACGCTGGGTTCGACCTTCATGCCGCCCGGTTTCCACGCGGGCGGCCTGCGCTATCACGGCATGGCGCCGCTCGTTTCGCATTTGAAGGAGCTTGGCCTCATCGAAGCCGAAGCCTACACGCAGAACGACTGCTTCGCCGCCGGCATCCAGTTCGCCCGCAGCGAAGGCATCGTCCCCGCCCCCGAAGCCACCCACGCCGTGCTCGGCGCAATCAACGCCGCCCTCGATGCCAAGCGCAAGGGCACCTCCCCCACCATCCTCTTCGGCCTCTGCGGCCACGGCCATTTCGACATGCAGGCCTATACGGACTACCACGCAGGCAAGCTCGAAGACCGGGGCTACGATCAGGCGGAACTCGACTCGGCGCTGGCGGGGTTGCCGAAAATAGCCGCGTGAACGGCAATCGAGCGTCAGAGGATGAAATCTCCGGCGTTCAGATTGCCCACGACCACGTTGTTGAGCAGGAGAATCATCTCGACCGCCGCGTCGGCATCGGTGTTGAACTGCAAGACCACATTGGCGCCGGACTGAATCGCCCGAATGTGGCCTGCCGTGAAGGCGCCGCCGAAGACGAAGGCTTGGTTGCCGGCAAGCGTTATATCGGCATCGATGGTCGCAACATCGATCCGGTCGATCAAACTGGCGTTGGTTCCGGCGTTGAAGTCAGTGATGATATCCGCGGTCACTGCCGACTCCGCTGTCGCGTTGAAATCAAAACGATCAAAACCGGCATTTCCTGTCAAGATATCCCGGCCCAGGCCACCCGTCAGGATGTTGTTGGCGGCATTGCCGGTGAGCCGGTTGGCGAGTCCATTGCCCGTGAGGTTGAAATGCAGCGTTCCGGCGACTGTGCCGTTCTCGATGGTGGCGCCGAGCGCATAGCTTTCAACGGTTGAGACCGTGTCAGGATCGTCCACCGCCGTGACGATGACGCTGTCAATTCCCGTCGTTCCAGTCTCGACCACTGTGTCGTAGTTCCACGTCCCCAAGGCGCCAATCTGCGCAAGGCTGGTGAGCAAGTAGGTATCTCCGCCCTCGCCGCCGGTGAGGACGTTCACGTTGCTGTTGCCGGTGAGCCGGTTGGCGAGCGCGTTGCCGGTGAGATTGAAGGTGAGCGTTCCGGCGATGGTGCCATACTCGATGGTGGCGCCGAGGGTGTATCCATCGATGCCAAAAACCGTGTCAAGGTCGTCCTCGGCGGTAACGATGACGCTGTCTATTCCGGTTGTGCCGGTCTCGATCACGGTATCATAGTTCCAGGTTCCGAACGGAACGGCCTGAGCCAGGCTGGTGAGAACATAGGTGTCGCCGCCCTCGCCGCCGGTCAGCACATTCACTGCGCTGTTTCCGGTGAGCCGGTTGGCGAGTGCATTGCCGGTGAGGTTGAATGCGAGCGTTCCGTCGATGGTGCCGTTCTCGATATTGGTGCCGAGCGCATAGCCGTCGGTCCCGAAAATCGTATCGGGATCGTCAATGGCGGTCACGACTACGGTGTCGATGCCCGCACTCGCGGCCTCGACGACGCTGTCGTAGATGAAGCCCGTGAACGCGCTGAAGAACGTCAGATCGCCAAGTACGTAGGAGTCGTTACCGATTCCGCCGAGGAGCGTATCGAAAGCGGCCAAACCGCGCAGAACATTGTTTCCGGAGTTGCCTGTCAACCGATTGGCAAGGTTATTGCCCGTGCCACTGATGCTGGCCACCCCCGCCAAGATGAGGTCTTCGAAGTTGCTTCCGAGCACCCAGTTGACCGTTGATTGCACCGTGTCGTGGCCGGCGCCTGCCGCTTCGAATATCGTGTCGGGATCTTGGACAAAATATGTGTCGTCACCATTGCCGCCGTCCAGGATGTCAGCTCCTGCGCCGCCGTCGAGTTGATCGTTTCCTTCGCCGCCAGCGAGCAGATCGTTGCCGCCGCGGCCGAGGAGGCGGTCGTTGCCACCCGTCCAGCCGCCCATGATATTGTCGCCATCGTCGCCACGCAGGATATCGTCGAAGGCCGTGCCTCTAAGGTTCTCCACCGAATCGAACGTATCGCCGGCGGCGTCACCGGTGTTGGTGGACGTGAAGATGAGGTCGACTGTGACGCCCGAGGCAGCGAAGGTGTATTGCGCCTGGTCGATGCCGGCGCCGCCGTTGAGGGTATCTGCACCGGTGCCTCCTTCGAAACGGTCGTTGCCGTCATTGCCGATCAGCGTGTCGTTTCCAGCATTGCCGATGAGCGTGTTCGCAGCGGCATTTCCCGTAATCGTATCGTTCCCCGCGCCGCCGATGGCATTTTCGATGATTGAGCGGAGATCGCCGTTGAAGAGGAGCGCGTTGAACACTTGGCCCCGCGCCATCCGCGTGCCTGGCGCGAGTATGTTAAGATCGGCGGCCTGGAAACTGGAATCGGCGTCAACATCTGTCCACCTACCGGGATTGAGATCAATAACGAGTTGGCGGTTAGCATCGTAGGCAGAGAAGTCGTAAGTATCGATCCCGCCGCCATCCCAGATAGTGCGGAAAATGACATTCGAATTCGTATTGGCCTCGTTCCGCGCGACGCCTTGGCCGACACCATTGATGAAGGTCTCGCCCGTTACGGGGTCGAAGCGGTAGGTTGTGGTTTCACCGCCATCGCCCAGACGGATCTCCCCGAAACCGAGATGCACGTCGGAGCG
>JAAURV010000057.1 GCA_012032065.1 Hyphomicrobiales bacterium | reverse complement strand
CGCGCTCCGCTGCGCGTCGCTTGGCTGGAATGACGGATGTTTTTGCCTTAAGTTAGCGCCTATGGGGCTTGACCCGCCGATGGAGGAACTGGGGTGCTGGAAGTGTATGATCTGGAGGAAACTGCGTCTGTTTCAAAACCCCTTCTTCACGCCCCATCCCGGCGGAGCAATGGATTCCGGCTCGCGCGCCGCCGCTTCGCGGGGGGCGCTTGGCCGGAATGACGGGGTTAGGAGAATGAGCTAACGCGCAAACTTCTTGTACTTGATCCTTTTCGGCATCACCGAGTCCTCGCCGAGCCGCCGCTTCTTGTCTTCCTCGTAGTCCTGGAAGTTGCCTTCGAACCATTCGACGTGGCTGTCGCCTTCGAAGGCCAGGATATGCGTGGCCAACCGGTCGAGGAACATGCGGTCGTGGCTGATGATGACGGCGCAGCCGGCGAAATCTTCGAGCGCTTCTTCCAAGGCGGCGAGGGTTTCGGTGTCGAGGTCGTTCGTCGGTTCGTCCAAAAGAAGCACGTTGGCGCCGCTCTTCAGCATCTTGGCGAGATGCACGCGGTTGCGCTGGCCGCCCGAGAGTGTTCCCACCTTCTGCTGCTGGTCGCCGCCCTTGAAATTGAAGGCGCCGACATAGGCGCGGCTGTTCATGTCCTTCTTGCCGAGGGTAACGATATCGTTGCCGCCCGAAATCTCCTGCCATACCGTCTTGTCGGGATTGAGCGTATCGCGGCTTTGATCGACGTAGCCGAGATTGACGCTGTCGCCGACATCGATCGAACCGGCATCGGGCTTTTCCTGGCCCGTGATCATGCGGAAAAGCGTGGTCTTGCCCGCGCCGTTCGGCCCGATGATGCCGACGATGCCGCCAGGCGGCAGCTTGAAGGAGAGATCGTCGATGAGCAGCCGGTCGCCATAGGCCTTGGATAGGCCCTCCACGGTGATGACATTGGAGCCGAGCCGCTCGCCCGGCGGAATGATGATCTGGCCCGTGGCATTCTTGACGCGATCCTCGTTGATCTTGAGCAATTCGTCATAGGCCTTGATGCGCGCCTTGGATTTGGCCTGGCGGGCTTGCGGGCTCTTGCCCATCCACTCGGATTCGCGTTCGAGCACCTTCTGGCGCGCGGCATCCTCGCGCTGTTCCTGGGCGAATCGCTTCGACTTCTGGCCGAGATAGGCGGAGTAGTTGCCCTCGTAGGGAATGCCGCGGCCGCGGTCGAGTTCGAGAATCCAGCCCGTCACGTTGTCGAGGAAGTAGCGGTCGTGAGTGACGATCAGGATGGCGCCGGGATAATCGCGCAAGTGATGTTCGAGCCAGTTCACCGACTCGGCGTCGAGATGGTTGGTGGGCTCGTCGAGCAGCAGGAGATCGGGCTTCCTGAGCAAAAGCTGGGTGAGCGCCACGCGGCGCTTTTCGCCGCCCGAGAGATTGTCGATGGACGCATCGCCCGGCGGGCAGCGGAGCGCGTCCATCGCCTGCTCCACCTGGCTTTCGAGATCCCACAGATTCTGCGCGTCGATCTGGTCCTGCAGCACCGCGGCCTTGGCGGCGTTCTCGTCGTTGTAGTCGGCCATCAGCGCATTGTATTGATCGAGGATCGCCTTCTTGGCCGCAACGCCTTCCATGACATTGCCCATCACGTCGAGCGCGGGATCGAGTTCCGGTTCCTGCTGGAGATAGCCGCAGGTGGCGCCGTCGGCGAGCCAGGCCTCCCCGTTCCACTCCTTGTCGAGCCCCGCCATGATGCGAAGCAGTGTGGATTTGCCCGATCCGTTGGGGCCGAGCACGCCGATCTTGGCGTCGGGATAGAAAGAGAGATGAATGTTCTCGAGAACCTTCTTGCCCCCGGCATAAGCCTTGGTGAGGCCCTGCATATGATAAATGAACTGACGCGCCATAACCGCCTCTGTTGCAATGTGGCGCGGCTTATAACGGAGTTCTGAGGGCTGTCCAGCGCTGCGGCCCGCCGCTCAGGAATGCCCTGCCCCTTCAGGCGTGGAGCCGTTCCGAATGCGGGTTTTCTCTACATCAATCTTCCTTTGATAGCGCCCCTGGATGATATCGACCAGCACAAGCGCGCCGACCACGAAATAGAAGGTCGACTTCTCCAGCGCGTGGATTTGGTATCCGAACAGATCGAGATGCGCGAGATGCGCGCCTTCGGAGAGCAGCATCACGCCGACCAGCAGGAGCACGAAGAGGCCCAGCACTTCGTAGAGCCGGTTCTTCTCGAGGAACCGCGCCACGTGATCTGAAAGCAGCACCATCAGCGCGCCGGAAATGACGATGGCGAGCGACATGACGATGAAGTTCTTGGTGAGCGCCACGGCCGAGAGCACCGTGTCGAAGGAGAACACGATATTCATGATGAGGATCCACACCATTGCCATGGCGACCGAGCGGTGCTTGGGGCCCGCGCCTTCTTCGTGTTGGAGGTCCTCGATCGTCATCATGTGGCGGATTTCGGTGAGCGCGGTTTTCATGAGGAAGAGGCCGCCCGCCATGACTATGAGGCTGTGGCCGTTGATGATGCCGTGCATCACCGGAATGTCGATGGTGAACCAAGGCGACTGGAACATGGCGATCAGCTGCAGCACCACGAACAGCAGCACGATGCGGAGCAGGATGGCGAGCATCGTGCCGATGCGCCGCACGTGCGCCTGCCGGTCGGGGGCCACGCGTTTCGCCTCGATCGAGATGTAGAGCAGATTGTCGAAACCGAGCACGGTTTCGAGCGCGGTCAGGATAACCAGCGTGACCAAGCTGCTCACCGTGAAAAGTTCGACGAACTCGCGGCCGAGTTCACCGGTCAAAGCTTCGAACATGTTCCCCCTCGCCCTATGGTGCAGCGCCTTCTTAGAGAACGCCCTGCGCCAAGGGAAGGCCGGGTTAGCGGGAGGTGGATGGCCCCCGCCGCCGTCTCGCGCGCCTGGCCAGCATGTTGAGCGCTTCCACGAGCGCCGAGAAACCCATGGCCGCGTAGACGTAGCCCTTCGGCACATGGACGCCCATGCCCTCGGCGATCAGCGTCATGCCGATCATCAAAAGGAAGCTCAAAGCCAGCATGACGATCGAAGGATTGGCCTGGATGAACTTGGCCAAGGGATCGGCGGCGAACAGCATCACCGCCACCGCCACGATCACGGCGATGTACATGATGGCGATGTGGTCGGTCATCCCGACCGCGGTGATGATCGAGTCGACGGAGAAAACCAGATCGAGAAGCAGAATCTGGAAAATGGCGCCGCCGACAGTGAGTGTGGCGGCGCTTTCCAGCATGTGTTCTTTGCCGTCGGCCGGGTCGACGGTGTGGTGGATTTCCTTCGTCGCCTTCCAGACGAGAAACAGTCCGCCGGCGATCAGAATGATATCGCGCCAGGAAAAGGCGTGGCCAAGCGCCGTGAAGATTGGCTGGGTCAGCTGGGTGATCCAGCTGATCGTCGCCAGCAGCAGGAGCCGCATGATCAGCGCCGCACCGATGCCGAGCCTCCGGGCCCGCGCCCTTTGGTCTGGCGGGAGCTTGTTCGAGAGAATGGAAATGAAGATCAGATTGTCGATGCCGAGCACCACTTCCATGGCGATCAGCGTTGCCAGCGCGATCCAGCCTTCGGGAGTTGAGGTGAAAGAGAAATAGGCTTGCCAAAAATCCATGGATCGAGTCCCCGTCAGCGCTGGTTCTGGAGTCCAACGTGTATGGTCCAGAGACTGTTCCGGTTCAAATTACGGGACTGTAAGGTCAGGCGCTGGGGCGTCGCATGGAGAGCCACCAGATCAGCAGCGCCACGGCAAACGGCACGCCGCCGATCATCAGTATGGCCATGGGATCGATGTACGGGTTGCCCGTGACCGCCTCCGGCAGGAACACCAGCGAGCAGCCTCCCGAAAACAGCAAGACCAGGGCGGCAAAACTGGCTAACGCCAGCCTCCATGTCGCGAGCACCGGCTGCCCCTTGCCCGCGCGCTGTTGTTCGCGGGAGCGCAGAAAGAGGAAAACGCCGACGCCCAGCAGCAGAAACAACAGAATGAAAAGCTCGAGCCCACCGAAGATCATGCGGAATTCTCCCCTCCGTGCGTGTCATCTGTCGAACGAGACGTCAAAGCACGGTTCTCCTCGCTGCGCCAACGCCCATAACGGAACAGGAACCAGCCCACAACAGACGGCAGGAGGCCGAACGGAACCCAGATCCACATCATCAGGCCCAAGTCGATGAGGAAACTGCGCGTGTCGGTCAGGGCGCTGTGCAGAAACATCAGCGTGCAGCCCCCGCCGAAGAGGAGCAACAACAGACCGATCGCCGTTGCGATGACATGCATCAGCCCGCTCGCTTCGATCGTGCCATCCGTTCCCGCGCGGCGGCGTCGCGGTAGAAGAGGTTGTAGGTGTCGAAGGGGATGATCTGCCCCGCTGGCGTTACGAAATGCACGCAAGAGCGTTTGACCCGGCCGAGGCAGAAATTGTGGGCGTCGAGGAATTCGACGATGGCGATGCGGAAGATGTTTTCGTAGCCCATGCCTCCCGGAACCGGAACCTGCGGCAGGCAGCAGAGCAGCGCGTCCAGCCGTTCGGGATTGTTGCACTCGGCCGTCGCCAGCGAGAAGAAATTGAGGATCTGCTTGTGCAGGTCCGGGTACTTCTCGAAGGTGATGGCATTGGGCAGCGCCGCCACCAGCATGTCGCGCGGGAAGTAGGAGGTGATGGGAGCGATCTTCTCGCCGTTCCGCAGCGCATAGCCGATGGCAATGGATTCGGGATTGCACGGCAGCGGGATGATGTCCCCTGCCTTGAATGGTGTTTCCGCTTCGATGATGGCGCGGCGGATATCCGAGAGCACGAAGCGGTCTTCCGCCGGATCGAAGTTCTGATTGCGGCCGGCGTCCTGGATCGGCTGGAAGGTGATGCCGCGCACGCATTTAAACGTGAGAGCATGGCGGATGATGTCGCCCAGCTCATCATCATTCAACCCACGCTTCACCACGACAACGAGCGTCGTCGAAATCGATTCCCGTTCAAGGGCTTCGAGCGCTTCCCTGCGAATCCGGGTGAGATCGGCGCCGCGCAATTCCTTGAGCGCCGAGGGCTTGAGCGAGTCGAATTGCAGATAGACCTCGAAGCCCGGCTTGAATGACGCCAGTTGCTTCACGAAGTCCGGCTCTTGCGCGATGCGGATGCCGTTGGTGTTGAGCATCACATGCCGAATGGGCCGCCGTTTTGCCGCTGCGATGATTTCGATGATCCGTGGATGGATCGTCGGCTCGCCGCCGGAGAGCTGTAGCAGATCCGGCTCGCCTTCGCTTGCCACCAGCGCATCCATCATGCGCTCGATTTCGGCCAACGGACGGTGATAGGTCTTGGCCGTCGAGGAGTCGGCGAAACACACGGGACATGTGAGGTTGCAGGCCTCGTTCACATCGATGAGCGCCAGGCACGAATGCTGCTCGTGATCGGGGCAAAGCCCGCAATCGTAAGGGCAGCCCTCCTCCGTGCGCGTCTGGAACACATGCGGCCGGTCGCCCGGTTTGATGTAGTCCCGCGCCAATCTGTAATAAGCGGCATCGGTCGAAACCAAAGCCTTCGACACGCCATGAGCCTTGCAGCGCTTCAGATAGAACACCTTGCCGTCGTCGATGATGATTTTGGCGGGCACCAACGCAAAACATTCCGGACAGAGCGAGGTTGTCTGCCCATGAAAGACGTAGGGCGAAATCTTGCGGAGCGGCGCGTTCATTGTGGTTTGTCCCGAGACGCGAAGAGATCGGCGGTCCAATCGGGACCCATGAGGCCGATCCCCGCCGTGATGAGACCGAGCAGGCTGAAAAAGCCCACGGGCGGAATCGTGAGGCCGAAGAAGCCGATAACGCCCGCGGACAAGAGGCCTGTGAGCGCTGTGAAGATGCGAAGCAGGATGCGGTCCTGCCCCCTCTGTCCGTTTTGCGAAGCCGCGACAGCGTTCGCATAAATCACCGTGAACAGACCCGAGATGAACGGTGGCGCGGCAACGATGAAGGCAAGGACCCAGGCCAGAAAGGAAATTCCCGGGATCGTTTCAATGCCAAACAGCCGCAGGCCCGCCTCCCACAAGAAGACGATGAGCAGCCCCATGCCAAGGCCGCCCGCGATCTGCAGCCAGCCAACAGCCCGGCACCAGAAGTCAGCGCGGTTCATGATGGATTGCCTGTCCCCGCATCATGGCCAGGGAATAAATCACGAGTCCCAGGCAAATGAAATGGAAGAGATTGAGCGCGCCAACGAGCGCCGCGTAAGGCTTGAGGAACTCCCAGAGAAACCGTTGTGAAGCATAGACGAACACCAGCAGATAGAAGCCGTTGGCCATGAACCACGCATTCCGCCGCGCCAGAAGAACAAGCGCCACGACGAGGAATGCCAGCATGGTGAAGGACTCGTAGAGCTGCACCGGATGGCGGGCGATGCCGTCGCCGAAGTCATGGCCCCATGGCAGGGTGGTGGGTGTGCCGGCGGTGTTGTCCTCAAGCCCGGACAGAAAGCAGCCCCAGCGCCCGACAATCACGGTAGACGCGAAAGCAGGCACGAAGATAATGCCGGTCGATCCCCTGATCCCTTTCACGGCCTTGTAGAATTCTATGGCTGCAATCGCGCCAGCCAGCGCGCCAAGAATGCTGCGGCCGCCGCCCGCCACTCCCGAAAGCCAGAGGTTCGAGGTTCCAAATCCGAATCCCCCGATCGCCGCACCGGCAATCAATGCCAGCACGTACCCCCCTCCAGCCGTTTCGATGCGTTGCGCCGCCTCGCGGAGCCGCCAGCGATAGACCAATACGGTCATCGCCAGGGCTGAGGATGCGGCCAGAAGATCGAACACGGAGTGGAGGATCACTCGCGCCTTATCGCAGGCTTCAGTTCCTCAGGCTATCGCGATGTCGTTGCCGAGCGTGGCTATCGTATTGGCGGCCAGATAGTTCCACAGCGTGATGCTGTTTCCTCCGCCCAGATCGATCCGGACATGTGCTCCGGCTTGCGAGGCGGCGGCGAGAACCGCCGAGGCGTTGGCGAAGCCAAATGCCGGATCGATGTAAAGCGTATCCACATCGTTGACGAAATCCAGGATCGTATCCGCGCCATTGCCGGGGTCGAAGATGAAACGGTCCATGCCGGCATTGCCATAGAGATAATCGTTTCCGGCCTCGCCTTGCACGATGTCGTCTCCCGCATCGCCGAAGATGCGGTCGATGCCGGGACCTCCGAAGAGCCGGTCGCCGCCATCGCCGCCGTAGAGTCTGTCGTCGTTGGCGCCGCCATAGAGCCGGTCGAGGCCAAGCCCTCCGGACAGCGTGTCATTCCCGGCATCACCCCCGATGTAACGGTCATCGCCATCTCCGCCATCGGCGCGGTCATTGCCCGCGCCGCCGAAGAGCGCGTCAATTCCGGCGCCGCCGGTCAGCATGTCGTTTCCTTCTTCGCCGTAGGCGGTGTCGCTGTCGGCGCCGCCGTCGGCAGGCGATCGTTGCCGAAGCCGCCGCGGATCGTGTCGTTGCCGTTGCCGCCGGAGATCGTGTCGTCGCCATCGTCTGCTTGCGGATCGATGCGGAAAACCTCGCCGTCCAGTCCGATGATGTAGAGATTGCCGTTTCCGTCTTCCGCGAAGGAGGAGATGCTGTCGACTGTTCCACCCGAGACCACAAGCTGAGCCGTGCGATTGACGAATTCGGCCGCGACGCCATTCACCACCTTGATCGACCAGAGCTGGTCGGTGACGAAATCGGCGAAGAAGTAGTGGCCCTGAAGCCCGGGCGATGTGCCGCGATACACATAGCCGCCGGTAATCGAAAACCCGCCATCCGGAGCGCCAACATGCCCATAGTCGACGACCGGATCGGTGAGCACCGGCGTGCCAGGCGTGGCCGAGCCGTCGAAAACCGCGAAGCCTTCGCGGATCTTCCAGCCGTAGTTGACACCGCCCGCGCTGTTGAATGGCTGGAAGTTCACCTCTTCGCGATTACCCTGTCCAACGTCGGCGATGTAGAGGTCGCCGGTCAGCCGGTCGAATGACGGCCGCCATGCATTGCGCAAACCCAGAGCCCAGATTTCGTCCGCGCCTGCAATGCCAGCGAAGGGATTGTTCGAAGGAATGCGATAGTCGCGGCCGGGGTCGCCGGCGAAATCGTCGCCATCGACATCGATGCGCAGCATCTTGCCGAGCAATGAATTCAGATTCTGCGCGTTATTGAACTGATCGCCGCCGCCGCCGCCATCGCCCACGGAGATATAGAGATGGCCATCGGGCCCGAAGCCCATCCAGCCGCCATTGTGATTGCTCTCGCCCGGATGCGGAATAGTCAGGATGACATCGCCGCTGTTGGCATCCGCCTGATCGGGATTGCCCGCGGAGCGCAGGTAACTTCTGACCTCAAGATCGCCATCGGAATTGGTGATGAAGACGAAGAACTTTCGGTTCGTGGCATAGTCCGGGTGGAAGGCAAAGCCAAGCAGCCCCTCTTCGCCGCCGCGGCTCATCTCCGCGTCGGGAATGTCGAGAAAGGGCGTGGGGTTGATGGCGCCTGTCGTCGTGTTGAGGATGCGAACTTGTCCAGTATGCGCTTCCACGACATAGAGGCGGTTGGCATCGCCCGGCGCGGACGTGGCGAAGACTGGGCGGCTGAAGGCGCTTGAAATCAGTGTGGCATTGATTGCGCCGCTTCCTTGCGCGATGCCGGCGCCGAAACCATGGAGAATGTCATTGCCGTTCCCGCCCGCGATGCGGTCGCTCCCGCCCGCGCCGGAAATTGTGTCGGCCGCCGCCGTGCCGTTCAGCGTCTCGGGAGCGGAAGTGCCAGTGATGATTGCCATGAAAGGAGTCCCCGGTATGGCGCCGGTCCCGGTTGGGAAACTTGGAAATCATTAGGGCGGCAATGCGGCGGCCGTGTTGACGTTACGGCCTTTCGAACGCCTCACGGATGATCTTCTGCAGCTCCTCGCGGCGATAGGGCTTCATGATGATGAAACCTTCGCGGAATCGCGGCTCGTCCTGATGCACCATGGCGCCTTTTGGATAACCCGACGTGTGCACGATCCTGAGCTTGGGCCGCATGCCGGAGGCCGCTTGGGCCAGATCGAAACCATTCATGCCGCCGGGCATCACCACGTCGGAGAACATCAGATCGATGTCCGGGTGTTCTTGCAGGCGGGCGAGCGCCTGGAAACCGTCCTCGGCTTCCACGACATCGTAGCCGAAGTCTTCGAGGAAGCCACAGGCAACCGCACGCACGGCCTCCTGATCCTCGACGACGAGAATGCGCTTCTTGCGCGCCGCTGGCTGTGCCGGTACTTCGACGCTGTTTGACTCGATGGCCACTGGAGCGACTTCCGATGGCGCCATGCGGCGCGGCAGATAGATCTTGATCGAGGTGCCGTGGCCCACTTCGCTGTAGACATTGATGTGGCCACCGGACTGCTTCACGAAGCCATAGACCATGGCGAGGCCAAGGCCATTGCCCTTGCCCAGCGGCTTGGTGGTGAAGAAGGGCTGGAATACTTTCTCCAGCACATCCTGCGGCATGCCGCAGCCATTGTCGGTGATGGCGATCATCACATAGTTGCCGGGAACGACGCCGGGGTTGGCTTCGCAATAATCGGCGTCGAGATAAGCAGGCTGGGTCTCGATGGTGAGATGGCCACCCTCCTCCATCGCGTCGCGCGCGTTGATCGACAGATTGAGGATCGCCGATTCAAGCTGCGAGGCATCGATGGTCGAACGCGGGTCGCCCGGCATCGCGACGGCCTTGATCTGGATGTTTTCGCCAAGAGTCCTCTCGATCAAGGGCAGCATGCCGGTGATGAGCGCGTTGACGCTCACTTCCTGCGGTTCGAGATTCTGCTTGCGCGCGACGGCGAGAAGCTGGCGCGTGAGATCGGAACCCTTGCGCGATGCATCGAGCGCTTCGCGAAGGCGTTTCGCACCCTTCTCGTCTTCCGCGAGCTTGGAGCCCAGGAGTTCGAGATTGCCGGAGATGATGGTGAGCAGGTTGTTGAAATCATGCGCCAGGCCGCCGGTGAGCTGACCCACTGCTTCCATCTTCTGCGCGATCTGCAAGCGCCGCGAGACTTCCTTGCGGTCGCTGATGTCGACGATCTGCACGACGAGCTGCTCGGTTTCGCCGCGATCGTTCTTGACCAGGGACACGCTTGTCGCGCCATGGGCTGTAGCGCCATCGCCGCGGGCGTAGCGGAGATCGAGCTTGAGCGCTGAAACCTCGCCCGAAAGCAATGTGCGCATGCCGTTGATGAATGGTCCCCGGTCTTCGGCGTGAAGCGTCTCCTCGAAACCCACGGGCCGCGCGTCAATCTCCGGCCTGCCGGCGAACTCCTTGAAGGCAGGATTGCAAAGTTCGATCTGGCCGGTGGGCGATACCAGCGCCATGGCAAGTGCGGCCGCGTCGAAGGCGCCGCGGAAGCGCATGTCGCTACGGTTGGTGGCGAGCTCGGCGATCTTGAATTCGGTGATGTCCTGCAGCAAGCACACCGAGCGTTCGATCCGCCCCTTGTCGCCGCGATAGGCGTTCATCGACATGAGCACCGTGGCGAGCGTGCCATCCTTGCGATGGATGTAAATCTCTTCGCCGCGAACCGAGCCGTTCTGCAGGTAGGCCGGATAAATCACCGTGACCAGTCTGGTGCGGGACGGCGGCGCCAGCAATTCGTTGAACAGCCGGCCTTCGATATCCTGATGCGCGTAACCCAGCGCTTCACACCAGCGATTATTGACCGAGATAATGCGGCCCGAGCCGTCCATGCAATGCAGGAGAACCGGAACATTGTGCAGAAGCTGCTCGTAGACCTGCCCGTTCTGATCGGGGAAGAAGGGCGCTGGCGCCTTGGCAGGGATCTCCTGCTTCTCGATCCGCCACGCCTGCCCCTTGGGACCCAGTTCGTCCCAGCCGGTGAAACCCTGGCTCCAAGCCGTATTCGTCGCCGTCATTTGAAAACCCGCAGGTAACCATGAACCGCCGATTGTTACGGATTCCCCGGTTAACGGCGGCTTTTGAACTTGCGGCAATTTTTAGGAAGTGGCGCAAGGACCGCGAAACTCTCGCGGTATGGTTAACGCTACGTTTACAAGTCAGGCGAAACGGGGGCGGCCAACCGCCTCGGCGGTGACGATGGCGCGGAGCTGGGCATCGATGGTTTTCAGCTCGTCCTCCTTGGCCATGCCGTTCTCCAGCACGCGGCGGCGCACGCGTTCGATGGGATCGCGCTCCTCGCGCACGCGCTTGAGCACCTCACCGACGGTGCCGAGGATGGCCTCGCGCGTCACCAGCGCGGAACCGGCGAGTTTGAAGAACGCTTCGGCGACGACGTCGCAGAACAACGTGTTCCAGCTCGTGAGCTTGACCACGTAGGGCTTGCCCGCGTGACGGTGCAGGAGATGGCCGAGCGCGCGCAACGCCGCGACGCTTTCGGCGAGCGCGATCGATTCGTTGCCGTCCTGCTGCAAGAATTTTTGCATCTCCGGCCAGTGCTGAATGGCCTCATCGACTCTGGGGTCGCTACCCTTGGCGTACGCGCCGATCGTGATGAGATCGCGGTTCTGCGCGTAGGCCGCGTTGAGCTGCCGAAAGCGCCGGATGAGCTTCTGCTGCTCCGTCGTCGTGACGAGCGGCATGAGCCGGCTGATCGACGCCTCGACGTCGATCGCGGGATAGAGCCCCGTTTCGGCGATCTGGCGCGAGAGTACGAGGTGGCCGTCGAGCACGGCGCGCGCCGCGTCGGCGATCGGATCGTTCGGATCGTCGCCTTCCGTGAGCACCGTGTAGAACGCCGTGATCGAGCCGCCGCGCGGCCCGCCGTTGCCCGCACGCTCGACGAGCTGCGGCAGCTTCGCGAACACCGACACGGGGGTAACCCTTGGTCACGGGCGGCTCACCGATCGCGAGCGCGATCTCGCGCTGCGCCTGCGACACGCGCGTCAGTGAATCCA
>JAAURV010000056.1 GCA_012032065.1 Hyphomicrobiales bacterium | reverse complement strand
CGTATACCGAATGGCCGGCACAACGGCGAAAGCCACGACCGCCAGCATAGCCGTGAAAATCGCCGACGGCGGAACAACATGACGGCCGGCATCAGGAAGACGAAGGAAGGAAGCGTCTGAAGCGTGTCAATGCCGGGCCGGAGCCAGCGCCACATGCGCGGCCGGTCCGCCGCAAGAATGCCAAGCGGCACGCCAATCAGGAGCGCAATTGCCGCCGATATGCCGCAAAGATAGACGGTGATGACCGCCTTCTCCCATTGGCCCGCCACGGCAATCAGAAAGGTAAGACCGGAAGCCAGCAGCGCGAGTTTCATGCCGCCGAGGCGATAACCTGCGAAGCCCAAAAGCGCGCACACGCCGGACCATGGCAGGCCGAGCATGAAACGCTTCACCGGAACGAGCACATTCAGCAGCACTGTATTCTTCGCGGCTTCCAGATAATCAAAGTAATTGACATTGATCCATCGCACGAGCGTTGCCCCGGCCGCTCCCGTCGACAGATGAAGCGACTCTGGGTAGGCGCGAGCGGCCGGCGCCGCCATCGCGATCATTAAAGTGACGGCAAGAACAGCGAAGCTCGCGACGAGATAAGGATTGCGTTCAATGAACCCTTCGCCCCCGGTCTGTTGAAAACCCGTGCTGGCGCGTACGGCGAAGGCTTGGCTCAGCCGGTCGAGTGCGATTGCAAGAACAACGATTGCGAGACCGGACTCGATGCCTGCTCCGATGTCGAGGCGCCGCAAGGCAGCGAGAACGTCAAAGCCGAGACCGCCGGCTCCATCATCGAGGCGATGATCACCATGTTGAGCGACAGCATGACTCACCTGATTTACGCCCACCATCAGGCTTTCCCGCGCCGAGGGCACCAGCACGCGCCACATCTGCTGCCTGCGTGTGCAACCGGTCATGCGCGCCAGGTCGTGGATTTCGGAGGTTACCCCTTTCAGCGCCAAAACGGTAATCCGGATCATTGGAGGCATTGCATAGATGAGCGTCGCGACCACCGCCGCCGTAGGTCCGAAACCGAAGAGAAAGAGGATGGGCACCAGATAGGCGAACACCGGAATTGTTTGCATGAGATCGAGGACCGGCCGCAGGGCGCGTTCGAACCACGCATGCCGCCATGCGGCGATGCCTAGCAGCAGGCCGCCCGCGGCGCCCAACGGCACGGCCACGAGGATCGACGCGAGCGTCACCATGGCGCTGGCCCATTGGCCGAACACGGCGAGGAAAGCGAAACATCCGGCCATGGTGAGCGCCAGGCGCATTCCGCCGGCCCGGTGTCCCCATATGCTTGCGAGCAGGATCACTCCGAACCACGGGATTGCCGGGAGAATGGTCTGCGCCGAAACGCCCTGCCCCACGACGAAGCCTGACGAAAGAAGGTTCAATGCGAAACGGTATGGGATATCGACGAGTGCCGCGAGGAACCGCGTCGCGTCCTGAAAGCTGAAGAGACCGAAGCCGGCATCGTTGATGAGCCAATTCATGAAGCTGCCGATCCAGCGTTGCGCCGGGATGCGGTAAGCCTGTGGAATATCGAATGCCCACGGCAGGACGGTTGGCCCGATAATCCATAGAAGCAGGAACAGACCGATCGACACGGCCCACAGGAGCACCGATGCAATCGCCGTGGCGGTGCTTCGGAAATGGCGATCGCGCTCATCGCTCGCCCCCGAGAAGCATGGCGATGACGTCGTCACGGTCGATGCGCCCCACGGGCTGACGGTCCGGGCCCACAACCCGCAAGCATGTCACTCCACCGGCGAAGAGTGCGGCCGCATCGCCTATCCGCGCAGAGGCCAAAATCTCCGGTCCCGCGGGGGCAACAGCGCCGGATTTCATGACACTCGAGACGCGCACAACTTTCGCCTTCGACACACCCTTGGTGAATGCCGCGACGTAGGGCGTAGCCGGGCGCAGGACGATGTCCTCGGGGCTTGCCGATTGTTCGATGACGCCATCCTTCATCACCGCGATCTTGTCCGCCAAGCGTAAGGCCTCGTCGAAGTCGTGGGTGATGAACACGATGGTTTTCCGCAAACCCGATTGCAGGCGGATGAACTCGTCCTGCATCTCGCGCCGGATCAGCGGGTCGAGCGCCGAAAAAGGTTCGTCGAGAAACCAAAGCTCTGGTTCGACCGCAAGCGACCGGGCGATGCCGACGCGCTGTTGCTGGCCGCCTGAGAGCTGCCGCGGGAAGACGCGTTCCTTGCCTGCGAGTCCCACAAGTTCGATCATCTGGAGCGCGCGCGTTCGCGCTCCGGCCTGGCGATGCCCTGGATTTCCAACGGGAACGCAACATTCGCCAGCACGTCCAGATGCGGCAGCAAGGCGAAGTGCTGGAAAACCATGCCCATGTGATGGCGCCGTATTTCAATCATGCGGGTATCGCTTGCCGCGAGCAGGTTTTCGCCTTTGAACAGTATCTCACCCGCACTCGGTTCGATCAGCCGCGACAGGCAGCGAACCAGCGTCGACTTTCCGGAGCCCGAGAGCCCCATGATGACGAAGATTTCGCCTTCGCTCACATCGAGGCTTACGTCCCGCACGGCGGCGACATGGCCTTCCGCGGCCGTTGCGCCAGTTAGTGGCGCGCCAGGGACATGGCGGCCACCCGGCCCGAATATCTTCCAGACATTGCGGCAAACAAGGATCGGCTGGGCCGCCATCGGATGCCGCCGGCGTTACGCGAAACGCGGTTGGCTTACTTCTTGATCCATTCCGACCAGCGGGCCTCGTTCGCGGCCATCCACTCGGCCACGACATCCGCCACCTGCTTGCCCTCGAGATCGACCTTGGTGATCATGACGCCCATCTCTTCGTTGTCGAGTGTGAAGGCGGTGACGGCCTTGTGGGCGCCTGGCCATTTGTCCTTGACGCCCGCCCAGCCTACTTTCCAGATCTCGCCGAACGGCTTGCCGCAGTCGTAGGCTGCATCCGGATTGCTGCCCCATTTCGGATCGCCGTAGCACTCCTTGGTGTAAGCGGGGAATTCGATCCACGAACCCTTGTACTTCGACGGCGCCCAGTGCGGCGCGTAGACCCAGAGCATAACGGGCGCCTTGCGCTGATAGGCGGACTCGAGTTCCGCAAACAGCGCGGCATCGGTTCCGGCATGAATCACTTCAAATGGCAGGCCGAGTGCCTGGACGCGCTCGTCGTCAAAGCCGCCCCAGGTTACGGGCCCGCCGAGATAGCGTCCCTTGGGAGCGGTTTCGGCGGTCGCGAACGCTTCCGCGCACTTGGGATCCTTCAGCGCCTCCCAGTTCGGCAAGCCGGGGCACTTTTCGATCATGTATTCGGGGTACCACCATTCTTCCTTGGCTTTCATTCCCGTGGGACCCAAGACTTCCACCTTGCCGGTCGCGGTTGCGGCATCCATGGCTTCGCGGCCCGTGGTTTCCCACATTTCCATGGCAACGTGCAGGTCGCCGGTGCCAAGCCCGGCGAACTGGGCGAGATAGTCCGCCTGGACCAGTTCGACGTTGTAACCGGCTTTTTTCAGGACCTCGGCCATGATGTTCGTGGTGATCAATTGCCCCGTCCAATCGTGCAGCGTAAGCTTGATCGGGTCGGCGGACTCCTGGCTTACAGCCGCCGGCACCGCGGCAAGAAATGTGCACGCCGCCAGACCGATTGCTTTGGCAAGTTTCAACATGCGTCCCTCCATCCTGTTTGGCGCCGGATGCTCCGGCTTCGCTGGCGGGCCGGGCGGCGTCCTTGCGTCTCGAATGGCATCTGAGTGGATTGCTCAGCGGTTGTCAATTCCGCGTCAATGCGACGCTGCGGCAGGTCAAGGCGGGCGGACCCAGGATTCCCGGCAAACCCGGACCACGCGAATAACGCTTGATTCACAATTTCCAACCTAAGTTGTGGGGCTGGAATCCGCCACCCTGGGAGAAACATGGCAATGGCAAAGCCGCTTGGCCTTGTCGCGGAGCTTGTGAAGGCTTTCGAACTCGCGAACATCGAGATGTTCGCGGTGGTTCTGCCCGAGGCGCGGGTGACGGGCGTTACCACGGCCGCGCTTCGCAATGGAATTGCCGGCGCGATGATTTGATCGGCAAGACCTTGGTGCGCTTTGGCACCGGAACGTTGTCGGCCCGCCATGTCGCCGGCCAGGACCAGGGCGAGAACCGGGTCGAGGTCAGCTACACACCGCCCTTGGGCGCCAACCGCAGCATTCTATTCAAGCCGCAGAACTGGGTTGACGGCGATTTCGAGTACATGATCCTGATCGGCCAGCACGCCAGCGTGGAACAGGCGGAACTCGCGGTTCAGAACGAGCGGCGGCTCAATCTGGCGCTGCGCTCCGGCGGGTATGCGGTGTGGGATCACGATTTCCGCGGCAATGTCACCTACAACTCGCCGGAAATGCACGACCTGCTCGGCATCGGCCGCGAAAGTCCGGGCATCGACTATCACCAGTTCAACGAGATGATCCACCCGGACGACCGCGACAAGACGCTGGACGGGATGATCCGGACGGCGCCGTTCGGCTCCGACCTGTTCCAGACACGGTATCGCGTGCAGACACAGACCGGCAGCTACGTATGGGTCGAGTCGATCGCGGGTGTGATCCGCGATCCGATCGACGCGCCGGCCAAATGCGTCGGGTTGTGCCGCAATGTGAACGACCAAATGCTGGCGCTGGAGCGGTTGCGCAACTCCGAGCGCTCCTTGAAGCGCACGCAGGAAGCGGCACAGCTCGGCAGTTTCTCGCTTCGCGTGGAGAGCGGCGTCTCGCGGCTGTCGGCGGAGATGGCGGCGCTTATCGGCATGGCGGATGCCGTGATCCATCCGAACCTCCCGGTGTTCGAGCAGATGATCGAACCGGGCGACAAGGAGAAGTTTTCCGAGGCGCTGGAGTTGGCGAAGCTCGGGCAGCCAATCCTCGCTCTTGAGATCGCGGTGAGACTTAGGTCTGGAGATCTGGAGTATTTCAGCTGCACCATCGAGGGCGAACGCAGCGCCGCCGGCAGGGTCGAAACGCTTTTCGGCTCATGCCAGCGCATCACGGAACGCAAGGGGCTCGAGCGCAAGTTCCTGCAGGCCCAGAAAATGGAAGCGGTCGGACAGCTCACCGGCGGCGTGGCTCATGACTTCAATAATCTGCTCATGGTGGTGATGGGCAATCTGCAGCTCGTCGAGCAGCTTGTGAAGACCGACGAGCGCGCCTCGAAGCGCATCCGCGCGGCCATCGATGCGGCGGAAAAAGGCTCCGAGCTGACCAAACGCATGCTCGCCTTCTCGCGCCAGCAGACGCTGCAGAACAAGGAACTCGACGCCAACTCACTGATCGTGCGCATGCAGGACATGCTGATGCATGCTGTGAGCGCCAATGTGGAACTCAAGATCATGCCCGCCGAAGGGCTGTGGCCGATCAAGGCCGATCCCACGATGCTCGAAACGGCGATCCTCAATCTCTCGATCAACGCCCGCGATGCGATGAAGCCGAAGGGCGGGCATCTGACAATCGAAACCTCCAATCGGCATCTTGGCCCCGAATTGCTCGCCGATCACGAGGATGCCGTGGCTGGCGACTATATCGAGATCGCCGTCACCGATACGGGCTGCGGCATCGCCAAGGAGAACATCGAGAAGGTGTTCCAGCCGTTCTTCACCACCAAGGGGCCGGAGGCGGGATCGGGGCTTGGACTCTCGATGATCTACGGGTTCGTCAAACAGTCTGGCGGGCTGATCAAAATTTACTCCGAGGTCGGGCATGGCACGACGGTGAAGCTCTATCTTCCCCGCGGAAAAGCCGCGGTGGACGCCTTGAGCCCCCCGGGCGCGCCAGACGAATTGCGCGGCCAGATCGAGCGGGAGTTGTCCGACACGTCCGGGAACGGCGGCAAGAAGCCGATCATCTTGGTGGTGGAAGACAATGCGCAGGTGCGCGAGGTGGCGGCGGCGATGATCGAGGAGATGGGCTACGAAACGCTCCTCGCCAGCAACGGTCCGGAGGGCTTGGCGCTCGTCGAGGAGCGGAGCGATATCGATCTGGTCATCACCGACGTGATCATGGCGGGCGGCATGAACGGACCGGAAATGGCGGCGAAAGCCCGCGCCATCAGGCCGGAACTCAAGCTGCTGTTCATGTCCGGTTACGCGCCGGGCTCGGTGAGGCAGATGCAGGATCTTCCGGAGTCGGTGGAGCTTGTGAACAAACCTTTCACCCGGACGGATTTGACCGACAAGGTGCGCCGCGCGCTGGCGGCCTGAGATCACTTTTCGGGAATCGTCCAGCCCCGCGCGGTGCCTGCCGCGGTAAGTTCCTCCGCCATCGTCCGCACGTCCGCGAATGCCTTGTCGAGCGCCAACTCGTCGCGCGAACGCAGCACCAGATTGGTTCCGAAGCCTCCTGCTCCTTCGAACGGGTAGGAGCCGATGGTGACGGAGGGATGGCGGTCTTGAATTTGTTTGAGGGGCTTCGCGGCGTCGCCTTCGCCGCCGAGGAACGTCAGCGTGCGCGAGATTACGGGTATGCCGCGCGCCAGTTGTGGAGCGATGACATCGAGCATGGCCTGCATGATTTTTGGCACGCCGGCCATGACGAATACATTGGCCATCCGGAAGCCGGGAGCTTTCGAAACGGGATTGTCGATCAATGTTGCGCCGTCGGGCACCCGCGCCATGCGCATGCGGGCTTCATTGGGTTCGCGGCCCATCTGCTCGAAATAGGCCTTCAGAGTCGCCACGGCTTCGGGATGGTGGTTGATTGGGACGCCGAAGGCCTTGGCGACGCACTCGGCGGTGATGTCGTCATGGGTGGGTCCAATGCCGCCGGTGGTGAAGACGTAGGTGTAGCGCTCGCGCAGAGCGTTCACAGCTTGGACAATCGCCTCCTCAGTGTCGCCGACGACGCGCGCTTCCTTCAAGTCGATGCCGAGGGCCGCGAGATAGTCCGCGATGTAGCCCAGGTTTTTGTCCTTGGTGCGTCCCGACAGGACTTCATCGCCAATGATAAGCATCGCGGCGGTTGGGGCAGTTAGGGGCATTGATGGGGTTCCTGCAAGCGGGGGTGGACAAGTGCCAGCCTTGAGCCGCACTGTCAAAAGATGCGTTTCGAAACCCCTTTGACCCCTGCCCGGCTGATCAAGCGTTACAAGAGGTTTCTCTCCGATGCCGCTCTGGAGAGCGGCGAACAAGTGACCGTGGTGTGTCCGAACACGGGCTCGATGATGGGATTGGCCGAACCGGGGTTCATGGTCTACCTGTCGCGCTCGGCGAACCCCGCCAGAAAGTATGCATGGACGTGGGAAGCTACGGAACAGCCCGATGTGGGTCTCGTCGGCGTCAACACCGGACTCGCGAACCGGCTTGCCGAGGAAGCAATTTCGTCAGGCCTGTTGCCGACGCTGGCTGGCTACTCATCGATCCGCCGCGAAGTGAAGTACGGCGAGAATAGCCGCATTGACTTTCTTCTCGAGTCCCATGGGCGTCCGCCATGCTACGTGGAAGTCAAAAGCGTTACGCTGTTCCGCTCGCCTGAGCTCGCGGAGTTCCCCGACTGCGTCACCGCGCGCGGCGCGAAGCATCTATTGGAACTTGCGCGCATGGCGGAGAGTGGCGCTCGCTCCGTTATGATCTATCTTATCCAGAATCCGGCTGCCCGCCGTTTCGCCCTTGCCGGAGACCTGGATCGGGCTTATTTCACAGCTTCCGGCAAGGCGCGGATCGCGGGAGTTGAAGCATTCGCATTTGCTTGCGAGGTTTCGGAAGATGGCATCACGCCGGTGCGGGAAGTGGAAATCGTAGAGCAGTAGATGGTCGAGGCGACAATCCAGCGTTCGGGCAAGATCCGGATTCATCCGCCGGAAGCCTTCGAATTCATGCGCCGCGCCGGGCAGCTCACCGCCGAAGCGCTCGACATGCTCACCGCTCATGTGAAGCCCGGCGTTCCGACCGAGCAGCTTGACCGGCTGATCATCGAATTCGCGCTCGATCACAAGGCGGTGCCGGCGACGGTCGGCTATCGCGGTTACACCAAGGCGATCTGCACGTCGATCAATCATGTCGTTTGCCACGGCATTCCCAACGACAAGCCGCTCAGGGATGGCGACATCGTCAACATCGACGTGACGCTGATCGTCGACGGCTGGCATGGCGATACCAGCCGCATGTACAATGTCGGAGAAGTGAACCGGAAGGCGGAACGGCTCGTCGAAGTCACCCACGAATGCCTCATGCGCGGCATTGCCATGGTGAAGCCAGGCGGGCACGTGGGAGACATCGGTTACGCCATCCAGAGGCATGCGGAGGACGAGCGCTGTTCAGTGGTGAGGGACTTTTGTGGCCATGGGCTGGGACAGGTGTTTCACGATTTCCCGAATGTGCTGCACTATGGGCGCATGGGCGAAGGCGCGGAGTTCAAGCCGGGAATGTTCTTCACCATCGAACCGATGATCAATCTGGGGCGGCCGCATGTGAAATCCTGAGTGATGGCTGGACGGCGGTGACGCGCGACCGCTCGCTTTCGGCGCAGTTCGAGCATACCGTGGGCGTCACTGAGACGGGCGTCGAGATTTTCACGCTCTCGCCCGCGGGCTATCACAAGCCGCCTTATCCTGTTTGATTCATGCCCAAGGGTTTCGAGGACGCGGGGCAAAAACCGCATTATCTCGGCCACCGGGAAAGGCTGCGCGAAAGGTTTCTGGAAGGCGGTGCGGATGCGCTACCCGACTACGAACTGCTTGAGATGGTGTTGTTCCGTTCGTTCAAGCGCGGCGACACGAAAGGCATGGCCAAGGAGCTGCTGGCGAAGTTCGGGAGCTTCGCCGAAGTCATCAGCGCGACGCCGGAGCGGCTCAAGGAAGTGGACGGCATCGGCGAGGCCACCATCACCGAGCTGAAAGTGGTTCAGGCAGCAGCGCTGCGGCTGATGAAGGGTGGGATCGCCAAGCGGCCGGTGCTTTCCTCCTGGAGCGCCATCATCGATTATTGCCGCGCCAGCATGGGCTTCGAGGCGCGGGAGCAGTTCCGCATCCTGTTTCTCGACAAGAAGAACCAGCTAATCGCCGACGAGGTGCAGAGTGTGGGCACCGTCGATCACACGCCGGTCTATCCGCGCGAAGTCGTAAAGCGGGCGCTGGAACTCTCGGCGTCGGCAATCGTGCTTGTGCACAATCATCCTTCCGGCGATCCGACGCCGTCGATGGCCGATATCGACATGACGCGGAAGATCGCCGAGGCGGGGGAGAAACTCGGCATCCTGTTGCACGACCACATTATCGTGGGCAAGAACGGGCATGCGAGCTTCCGCGGGCTTCAGCTGATCTGAAGCTGGGCAAGCGCTTCAGGCGTATCGGCATCGATCAGGATGCCAGCGTCCGGCACTGGAACTTCGACAACTTCGCTGGAAAGTTCGCTCATCAAGCTTCGCGCGCCGCGATCGCCTTCGAGTTCCAGGAGACTGTGGAAATGAGCGCGTCCCCAGAGCACCGGATTTCCGCGCTGGCCATCGTGAACCGGCACGCAGATGGAGCGGTGTTCGGCCGGGTTGAAAGCGGCGATGAGCTTGCCGAACGTTTGAGGCTGAATGCGCGGCATGTCCGCCAGGCAGATGAAGACCGCATCGGCATTTTTCGGCAGCGATCGAATGCCATGAACAAGTGAAGTGGAGAGGCCTTGCTTGTAGTGCGGGTTAAAAGTGGTTTTGACGGGAAGTCCCGCAAGCTCCTTCAAAACCGCTTCTTGATCGCGGCCGGTGACGACATGGAGATCGGCTATTCCTCCGGCGAGGATGTTCTCGGCTGAAACGCGGATCATTGGCTTGCCGTTGACCGGAGCCAGCAGCTTGTTGTGGCCCATGCGGCTCGATGTGCCGGCAGCGAGCAAGATAGCGGCGGTGCGGGGCGCGAAGACGGCTCCTCTTGCGCCTTCACGCGGGCTGGGCCGGGATGGAATTTCGGAAAGCAGACCCCCTGCTCCCATGTCCATGATGTCTTCGGAGGAGACATGAATGCCCGCCATCACGCGCTGGAGAAGCCAGTCGAAGCCGTTGAGCTTGGGCGAACGCGCGCAGGACGGCACGCCGATGACGGGAACGCCGCCCAGCCTTCCGAACATGGCGAGATTGCCGGGATCGACAGGCATGCCGAGGTGCACGACATCGCCCCCCGCTTCGGCAAGTGCCGCGGGAATGATATCGCCGCGGTCAACGATCGCAGAAGCGCCAAAGACCAGGATGGGGTTGCAGCCCTCCGCCTGCATCGACTTGACGGCATCCGCCACTGCCGCAGCTTGATGATCGCAGACGGCGACCTTCGCCAGCTTGCCATCGAGAGCCTCGATGCGCTCGCGCATGGAGTCTTCGCTTTTCTTGATCAGCGAGGGTTTGGTTTGGGGGAGGCGGGTAATGACAAGTCCTACGTTCCGGTGGCGGAACTCCTCGATCCGCACGAGCGGTTCATTGCCGATCAGCGCCAGCGCTTCCTCGACAACGGCACGGGGAACGGCGAAGGGTATGATCTTGACCGTCGCCACCAACTGCCTTGGCGCGGCAATGGCGAAGTTGGGAAGTGTCGCGAGCGTCAGGCTCTCGTCGATGCGGTTCAGCGCCTTGATGCGATGAAGATCGGCGACCGCCAGTCCATGCACGAGCGCGTGTAAGTTGGCGCGGCCGGTAAAGGGCATCTGGGCGGAAAGGCCGTCGCCGCGCACGGCCTGTGCAATCAACTGCGCCGCTTCGTCTTCCGGCATGTCGTCGGGGCCGAGCCTGGCGGCGTAGACGGCTTCCTGACCGGCAGCCGCGAGTTTTGCGATGTCGGCTTCGCCGAGAACCCGGCCTTTCTTGAATACAATGCCGGGAATGCTCACGGAGTGCGCGAGCACTGCCCCTTGAGCTTCTGCTAGCGGGATGCGGCCGAACTCCACATCAGCCTCCCAGCCTCAGGGCCTTGGTCATCTCCGCCATGATCGAAATTGCGATCTCGGGCGCGCCGGCCGCGCCAATCGGCAAACCGATCGGGCCGTGAATGCGCGCCAGATCGCTTTCGGAGAATCCTTCCTTCAAGAGCCTTGCGCTTCGCGACGCCTGGGTTTTCTTCGAACCGAGCGCGCCGATGTAGAAGACGTTGGACTTCAGAGCGAAGTTCAAGGCCGGATCGTCGATCTTCGGATCGTGAGTCAACGCGACCATTGCGGTGCGTGCATCGAGGCCGAGTTTTGGGAGCACTTCGTCTGGCCATTCGGCGTGAAGCGCGATCCCTGGAAATCGTGCGCCGGTGGCAAATGCGCCGCGGGGATCGATCACCGTGATGTCGTAGCCAGCCTGCTGGGCGATCAGGATCACGGATTGCGCAATGTGAACGGCGCCGATTACCACGAGCCGCAGCGGCGGGTTGTGGATATTGACGAATTGGCCTTCGTGAACGCCGGATTTATCGAAGCGGAAGGCCGCGTCGAGAACCGCGGCCAGGGGATCGTTCGAGGAATTGACTCTGGAAACAAGACGCTCTTCGCCGGTCGACAGATTGGTGATCAGCGCGACAGCGTTTCGAGCGGCGCGTTCCTTCAACAGCCCTTCGAGGATTTCCCGTTTCACGCAACGGGTTCCACGTAGACGCCGATCTTGCCGCCGCAGGCAAGGCCGACCTTCCATGCGGTTTCATCGGCTACGCCGAAGTTCAGCAGCTTTGGCTTGCCGCTTTCGATGGCGTCCATGGCCTCGGTGACCACCGCGCCCTCGACGCAGCCGCCCGATACCGAGCCGATGAAATTTCCCTCGCTGTCGATGACAAGCTGGCTGCCAATCGGCTGCGGCGCGGAGCCCCAGGTCTCGACCACCGTCGCCAGCGCGATGCGGCGGCCTTCCGCGAGCCATTCGGAGGCCTGTTGCAGAATTTTGGGATCGCTGGATGCCATGGTGAACCTCACGCTACCTGTTTGCCGTTCAGCCACTTCTTCGGATCATGCGCCGCCCGGCGGGGCCTGCAAGAGCGGCCGCCAAATCGCGCAGGCTGTCGAGGGAATGAACCGG
>JAAURV010000055.1 GCA_012032065.1 Hyphomicrobiales bacterium | reverse complement strand
TAACGCGCTCAAGTGGAATCACTTGAGCGTTCAGTTATGCGCCAGATTCAAAATGCTAGAGCAACTTATCGGCGGTCGAATGACCGCCGGTTGCTCTAGAGGCCGAGCCTCTCGAAGGCCTGCGTGAGTTCCGTGTCGTTACGGGCAGGTGCCGCGCAGGTGTTGCCTCTGCAAACATAAATGCCGTCACCATGCACGGGCTTTCCGGCCGCGGGATGCGAGGACGGCAGCGCCCTGCCCGGCGTGAGTTTGGTCAGCACGACATCAAGTCCCGTCCGCTTCAGCGCGGTTGCCAGGAGTTCCTGGCTACAATCGGCCGCCGCCACGACCTGCACCGTATCGTCGAGCAGCATGAAGCCGCGCAGCAGGGAAGGCGCGGCGAAGGGATTGCCGGCGGCGACCGAGGAGAAAGCTTTTACGATGGCGCGGGCGCGTTGGCGGTAACTTTCGTTGCCTGTGAGATGCGCGAGGATTGCGAAATTGGCCACCATCGTTCCATTGGCATTGGGTGTTGCGTTGTCTGCGGCGGTTCTGGTGCGCACCAGAAGATCGTTTGCGTTGACGGCAGTGAAGAAAAAACCGCCATTGGCGTCATCCCAGAATTCCTCCAGCATGCGATTTGCGAAGCGCTCGGCAATGACGAGATAGCGATTGTCAGCGAACGTCGCATCCAGCTTGAGCGCCGCCGCCATGAGATTGGCGTAACTCTCCGCCGTCGCGCGATGTTGCGCTTTGCCCGCGCGGTAGCTCTGCTTGAGTTCGCCGCCGACTTCCAGCAACTCCAGTATCCGATCGAATGCGCGCTCCGCTGTTTCACGCCAATCGTTCCGATCAAGAACGAGTGCTGCTTCCGCGAGCGCCGCGATGGCAAGCCCGTTCCAATCGGCGAGCACCTTGTCGTCGAAACCGGGCGGCACGCGCTTTTCACGGGCGGCGAGGAGCTTCCGGCGCAATGGCGCGAGGCGCCGCTCTTCTTCAACCGTGACCGAACGGTTCAGACGGTTGAGAATGGAATGACCTTCCCAGTTTCCTTCCGGCGTTACATCATAGGCAGCGCGGAAGAAGGGCGCATCGGCGCCGAGGACAACCTCGATTTCCGGCGGAGTCCAGACATAGTACTTGCCCTCCTCGCCTTCGGAGTCGGCGTCGTAGCTCGAAGCAAAAGCGCCGTCCGCCGTGGACATGCGGCCAAGCAGGAAGGAAACAGTTTCCTCCGTACGCTGGCGAAAGAGAGGACTGGCGGTTGCGAGAAAGGCGCGTGTCAGCAGCGCCACAAACTGTGCGTTGTCGTAGAGCATTTTCTCGAAATGCGGCACGAGCCAGAGATGATCGACGGAATAGCGCGAGAGCCCGCCACCGAGATGATCGTAGATGCCGCCCTCCGACATGCGCTCGAGGGTCTTGAGAGTGGCTTTGCCGTAACCGTTCGCGGGATAGCGGCAATGCGCTGCCCAGAGAAAATCGAACAGCGGCGCTTGCGGAAATTTTGGCGCGCCGCGCAGGCCGCCAAGGTTGAGATCGACGGTACGGACGATGGCGTCCGCCGCAGCGGGGATCGCGGACGGGGCGAGTGCGCCATGGGCAGCGGGCGCGTTCAACTCTTGCAGGGCAGCCTTCAGGGCGTTGCTATTGATCGTCACTTTGCCGCGCTCGGCGGCCCAGATGCGGGCGATCTCGGTCAGGACTTGCGGAAAGCCGGGGCGGCCATAACGGGGCTCGGGCGGGAAATAGGTGCCGCCCCAGAAGGGTTCGGCATCGGGGGTCAGGAACATCGTGAGCGGCCATCCGCCCTGCTCGCCCAGCGCATGCAGCGCGGTCATGTAAATCGTATCGATGTCGGGGCGTTCCTCGCGGTCGACCTTGATACACACGAAGTGTTGGTTCATGAGGTTTGCGATGGCGGAATTCTCGAAACTCTCATGGGCCATGACATGACACCAGTGACAGGCGGCATATCCAACCGACAGCAGCACGGGTTTGTCGGTGGCCTTGGCGGCGGCAAAGGCGTCCTCGCCCCAGGACAGCCAATGGACGGGGTTGTGCTTGTGCTGGAGAAGATAAGGACTGGTTTCGTTGGCGAGGCGATTGGCGGTCATGGCGGCAGTTTATGAGACACAGTTGTTCGTAGCGAGTCGATTCGGTCATGCGGACGAGTGACACGATTTTTGCGCTCTCGAGTGGTGCGGGTAAAGCGGGTGTGGCGGTCATAAGGGTCTCGGGCCCGCAGGCCGCGAAGGCGGTCGAAAGACTGGCAGCGCGGTTGCCAGAGCCTCGCAGCGCGGCGCTGAGAACCTTCCGGGACGCGGATGGCGCGGTGCTCGACCGGGGGCTGGCTTTGTGGTTCCCAAGCCCCAGGAGCGCCACCGGCGAGGACGTAGCCGAATTCCATTGCCATGGAAGCCCGGCAGTCATCGGGGCCTTGATGACCGCGCTGTCCTCGATGCCAGGACTGCGGCCGGCGGAGGCAGGCGAGTTCACCCGCCGCGCCATGGCGAATGGGCGTTTGGACCTGGTCGAAGTCGAAGGGTTGGCTGACCTGCTTTCCGCGCGAACCGAGGCGCAGCGTAAACTGGCCATGGCGCACTACCTCGGTGAAGCTAGTTCGGCCTATGAGCGTTGGCGCGCATCGTTGATTGGCATATTGGGGCGCATCGAAGCCGCTGTCGATTTCGCCGACGAGGCCGAGGTGGTCGAACCCGCAATGAGAGGCGCGCGCGAAGCGGCAATCGCCCTGGTTTCGGAAATGACTTCGGCTTTGAGCGAGTATGGCCGTGCGAGAACGCTGCGGGATGGCGTCAAGGTTGTGCTTGCGGGACCGCCTAACGCTGGTAAATCCACACTCTTGAATTTACTGGCGCGGCGGGAGGCGGCGATTGTCTCGCACACACCTGGCACGACCCGGGATGTGATCGAGGTTATGATGGACTTGGGCGGCGTGCCCGTCATCCTTACCGACACCGCGGGACTTCGGGCCAATGCCGCGGAGGAAATCGAGGCCATCGGCATGGGCCGGGCGAGGAAGGAGGCCGAGCAGGCGGATGTGCTGGTGTGGGTGACTTCGTCCGATGCCGAAGCTGGCCCTACCCCCGTAGTTTTGCCTGCGATTCGGCTCCGAAACAAATGCGATTTGGAATCAAACCTATCGAGTCGTTTGCGAAACGAAGAAATGAACGTGTCGGCGAAGTCGGGCTCCGGAATGGCTGAGTTCATCGAGAGGCTGACTGCCCTAATCACCCAGCGATACAGCAATCTGGAACATGCGTCAGTCATCCGGGCAAGGCATGAGCAATCCGTGAGCCGCACCGTGGCGCTACTTCAGGAGTTCTTGGCGGATGACCAGGCGCATCTCGAACTTACGGCCGAGCGATTGCGCGAGGCCGCAACGGTTCTCGGGCGTATTACCGGGCGCATCGATGTCGAGGACCTGCTCGACCACGTGTTCCGGGAGTTCTGCATAGGCAAATGAAGTTGCTTCACGTGAATCATTGGCGGCGTCTGGAATGTTTCACGTGAATCACTGGCGCGGTTTTGACGTGCACGGACGAACTCTCTAAAAGGCCGCTCATGCCAAAAAGCTACGATGTCATTGTTGTAGGCGGGGGACACGCGGGATGCGAAGCCGCGTGCGCCTCTGCGCGGCTTGGCGCCAGGACAGCGCTTGTTACCCACAGATTCGCGACCATCGGCGAAATGTCCTGCAATCCCGCCATTGGCGGTCTTGGCAAGGGCCATCTGGTGCGTGAAATCGATGCGCTCGATGGCGTCATGGGACGGATTGCCGATGCGGCGGGCATTCAGTTCCGGCTGTTGAACCGCTCGCGCGGACCCGCGGTGCGCGGGCCTCGCGCACAGGCGGATCGCAAGCTTTATCGGCAGACCATGCAGCAGACGATCCGCGCGCAAGCGAACCTCGATGTGATCGAAACTGGAGCTCAATCCTTCATCATCGAAGGCAATCGTCTGACCGGCATCGTCACAGAAGCAGGGGAGTCAATCGCCGCCTCCGCAGTGGTGCTGACCACGGGCACGTTCCTTTGCGGGCTCATTCATATCGGCGAAAAGAAGATTCCGGCGGGACGTGTGGGCGAGGCGCCGAGCCTTGGGCTTTCGGATCAGCTTCGCGATGCGGGATTTGAATTGGGCCGCCTCAAGACCGGGACCCCGGCGCGGCTTGACGGAAGCACCATCGCCTGGGATCGGCTGGAAGAGCAGAAGGGCGATGACGTGCCGGTTCCCTTCTCCTTCCTGACGACGCGGATCACCACACCTCAGATCTGCTGTTTCATCACCGAAACGAATCCGGCGACCCATCGGCTGATCGGGGATAATCTGCACCGGTCGCCAATGTATTCCGGACAGATTGAAAGCGCCGGCCCGCGCTACTGCCCATCCATCGAAGACAAGGTGAGCCGCTTCAAGGACCGAAGCTCGCATCAAGTCTTCCTCGAACCTGAGGGACTAGATGACACCACGGTCTATCCCAACGGGATTTCGACCTCACTTCCCGAGGATGTGCAGGAGGCGTTCATCCGCACCATTCCGGGTCTTGAAGCCGTTCGCATTCTGAGGCCCGGCTACGCCATCGAATATGACTTCGTCGATCCACGTGAACTCTGGCCCACGCTTGAGACCAAGCGCATCGGCGGATTGTTCCTCGCCGGCCAAATCAACGGCACGACCGGCTATGAGGAAGCGGCGGCGCAAGGGCTGATCGCAGGTCTCAACGCGGCGCGGCAGGCAGGAGGTTTGGACGGTGTGACCTTTGATCGTGCCGAAGGTTATCTCGGCGTGATGGTGGACGATCTCGTCACACGTGGCGCACGCGAACCCTATCGCATGTTCACCTCGCGCGCCGAGTACCGGCTGACGCTGCGCGCCGACAATGCCGACCGCCGGCTCACGCCGAAGGGCATCGAACTGGGACTCATTGGCGCCGAGAGGCGCGCGCATTTCGCAAAACGGAGTGAAGTCATCGCCGGGGCACAGCGGCTCGCCACATCATTGTCGCTCACGCCTTCGGAGGCGGCGAAATGCGGACTGAAGGTAAATCAGGACGGCATCCGCCGGTCAGTGCTTGACCTCATCGCCATGCGGGATATCGGCATTGAGGGTGTTAACCGCCTCTGGCCCGAAATCGCCGCGCTGCCATCCTTTGCACGTGAAGCACTGGAAGCGGATGCACTCTATGCCGGCTACCTCGATCGTCAGTCGGCGGACATTTCGATGCTGCGCAAGGAAGAGGCGCTGACTCTGCCCGAAAGCCTCGACTATGCCGCGATGCCGAGCCTTTCCACCGAGCTCAAATTGAAGCTGGCCCGTGTGAAACCGCAGACGCTTGGCCATGCGGCGCGGATTGAAGGCATGACTCCGGCGGCACTCGCTGCACTTCTGGGCCACGTAAAGCGCCGCGAAATCCGGCCGGCGGCATGATTTCGGCGGACGTGGCCGCACAGCTCGCGGCCCTCAATGTTCACGTGATCATTCGAGAGGCTCGAAATCTATGTCGAGACTCTTACGGCATGGCAGGCGCGGATCAATCTTGTCGGGCCATCGACGCTGAAAGAGATTTGGCCGCGCCATATTCTCGATTGCGCGCAACTCCTGCCGCACATACCGCCCGAAACCAAACTTGTCGCAGACCTTGGCTCGGGCGCAGGTTTACCGGGGCTCATTCTTGGCATCGCCCGGCCCTACCGGGTGCATCTCTATGAGAGCAGCGGCAAGAAGGCGGCGTTCCTGCGCGAGGCGGCGCGGCTGACGAAGGTTGATGCCGTTATCCACAATGTCAGGCTCGAAACACTTTCAGGTACTACGCCGGTGCCCGAGGTACAGGTCGTCACCGCGCGGGCGCTTGCGCCGCTCGCGGCGCTTCTTAACTATGCCCAACCATTCCTCTCGAAAGGCGCCATCGGTCTCTTTCACAAGGGACAAGATATCGATACGGAATTGACGGTTGCATCGAAATCCTGGAGAATCGATTCAACCCGCCATGCGAGTCTGACCGGGACTGATTCGGTCATTCTCGAGGTCAAGGAGGCCCTACGTGCCTAACTCTGAGCGATCCCGCGCGCCCCGCATTCTGGCCATTGCCAACCAGAAGGGCGGCGTAGGGAAGACGACCACGGCAATCAATCTCGGTACGGCCTTGGCGGCCTGCGGGGAGCGGGTGCTTGTGGTCGATCTCGATCCACAGGGGAATGCCAGCACCGGGCTTGGCATCAAGCGGATGCCTGGCACGCGGTCATCCTACCAGGTGCTGATGGGCGAGGCGAAGCTGGCGGACTGCATTGTGGCATCGGATGTCCCCAACCTGCATTGCGTTCCCTCGTCCATGGACTTGCTTGGCGCGGAACTCGAACTCGCCGCATTCGAGCGCAAGGCGCACCGTCTGGCGGATGCGATTGCCGAGCTTAAAGCGAACTACGGCTACATCCTTCTCGATTGCCCGCCGTCGCTCAATCTCCTCACGATCAATTCGCTGACCGCGGCCGATGCTATCCTGATGCCGCTCCAGTGCGAGTTCTTCGCGCTTGAAGGGTTGAGTCAGCTTCTGAAAACTGTCGAGCGCGTGAAGGCCAATCTCAATCCCCGGCTTTCGATCCAAGGCGTGGTGCTCACCATGTTCGACAAGCGCAATTCGCTTTCGGAGCAGGTCGCCGAAGATGTGCGGAGCGTTCTCGGCGACAAGGTCTATCAGACCGTGATCCCGCGCAATGTGCGGGTGTCGGAAGCGCCGTCCTACGGCAAGCCGGTGCTGATCTACGATCGCACTTGTCTCGGCTCGCAGGCTTACATCAAGCTGGCTTCCGAAGTCATCCAGCGGGAACGTGAATTGAGAGCAGCATGATCGATCCGCTGACGAACCCCATGGAGCCCGGCGATCCGAACGCTCAGGCCTTCCAGCGGCGCAGGCTTGGCCGCGGGCTTGCCGCGTTGATTGGCGAAGAGTCCATCAATACTACTCCAGCGCCCGCAGCAGATACGCGCGGGTTGCGCACCATTCCAATCGAACTGCTGAGGCCCAATCCCAACAATCCCCGCAAGAGTTTTGTCGAATCCGAACTTGAGGATCTCGCGCGCTCGATCCGCGACAAGGGGTTGCTGCAGCCGCTGGTCGTCCGTCCACGGAGCAATGGCGAGTTCGAGATCGTCGCTGGCGAGCGGCGTTGGCGCGCCGCTCAGCGCGCGAACCAGCACGAGCTTCCGGCAGTTGTTCGCGATCTCTCGGACGGCGAAGCGCTGGAGATAGCGCTGATCGAAAACATCCAGCGTTCGGACTTGAATCCACTCGAAGAAGCCCGCGCTTATCAGCAACTCATCGATCAATTCACCTATACACAGCACCAGCTTGCCGACGCGGTGGGCAAGAGCCGCAGCCATGTGTCGAACACGCTGCGGCTCCTGCATCTTCCGCCTGAAGTGCGAAAATATATCGAGGACGGAAAGCTCACCGCAGGCCATGCACGGACGCTCGTGGCGGCGGAGTCGCCGAACGAGCTTGCAGACGAGATCATCCGTCTTGGACTATCCGTGCGCCAAGCCGAGGGGCTTAATCGCGAGAAATCGAGCCGCCCCAAAACCGCCGCCGCCGAAAAGGATGCCGATACGCGGGCGCTCGAAACGGAGTTGTCTCAGAAGCTCGGATTGAAAGTCGAGATCAGCGACAAGGAGGGTTCGGGCACTGTGACCATCTCTTATGCGACGCTGGAACAACTCGACGAAGTCTCGCGCCGGCTGGCGCGCGGAAATTATTGATCCGTATACAAACTAATTGGCCTGCTGCCGCAGCGATCTTGCCAGACGGGCAAGGGAAAGCACGGCGCGGTTTCCCGCAGGGCCCGCGAGTGCCGCATACTGGCGCGACTGCTTGATTGCATTCGACACCGACGCCTGAACCGAAGCGAGAGATTCGAAATCCCACATCCGAAGCTGGCTTGCGACCAGCCTCTGGCGCTTGAAGAAGACCGGGGGTCTTGCGGTCTTCACGGCCTGATCGGCGCTGACGCCGCGCGCGACATCTCCCTGCAATCCCTGCAACACGCCAGCATGGTTCGACAATGCTCCAAGCAGGCGCGACGGGTCGGTGCCTTCGGCCAGAAGCGACCAGTAAGCGCCGTCCGCGGCTTCGATATCGCCGCCGAATGCCGCATCGGTGAGATCGTCCTGCGAGACGGCCGAGGCATCGCCGCAAGCTGATTCAACGTCTTCCAGCGATATGCTTCCGGTTCCATGGCAATAGAGAACAAGCTTGTCGACTTCGCTGCGGGACAGCGCACGGTCGGCACCGATCAGATCGAGTAGCCTTGCCCGGGCATCGGGTGCGATTGCAAGCGCCGCCGCGGCGCACATAGAGTCCACAAGTTCGCCGAGATCGCGCGCGTCGGGATCATAGACCGGACAGACAGTTGCACGATCGTGGCCTTCGAGACCATTCCGCAAGCGTGACGACTTCGCGAGCACGCCTGCCTCGACCACGATCATGTTGCCATCAAGTTCGGACTCGAGAACTGGCGTCAGCGACTTCATCAGGGCATCGCCGCTGCCTGTCACCCAAATGGCGCGCTTGCCGCCCAGCATCGATTGCGAGGCGTATTCGTCCATGAGCAGGGCAGGATCGGCGGCAATAGCCGTTTCCTCGATCCGCTGAACCGAGAAGGGATCGTCGAGACTTCCGGCGAAGGCCACCACGGCGCGCTTCGCCAGTTCTTTCACAGCGCCGAAATCACCACCGTAAATCAGCAGCACGCGGGCCGTTCCGGGCTTGCGTAGAAATGCTTCCAGGCCTTGAGCGCGGATCACCGCCACGGTTAGCCGCCGGCGAAATGAGCGGAGATGCGGACGCGGATGTCCATGGCGGCTTCACGCGCGGCGCGTTCTAAAGCGTTGGTCTCGGCCCGCAGATCCGCCACCGGCTCGCGCAGGATGTCGTAGGACACCTGCGAGAACACTTTGCCTTCCTTCGCGACGGTTTTTCCGTCGATGGATGCAAGCCGATAGGTCACGTTGAGACGCAGTGAAGCACGCGTCGCACCGGTTTCGGTGCGTGCGGTGACGGTTTCCTTGCGGAGATCGGGAGTGAGGTCGAGGCGGTAGCGGTCATTCTCCGCCGTGCCGGCGGGGCGGATCGAGGAGAGCAACTCGTTGCGGATTAATTGGCCAACACGCGTGTCCTGCTCTGGGATCGAAACGCCCCGCAACTCCGAGACAACGTCGCGCTCGTTGCCGCTGCCGTAAAGCGGGCGATAGCCGCAGCCAGGCAGAAGCAAAGCGAGAAGGAGGGCGCGCCGCTTCATGTCTCAGCCTGCCACGATGTTGACGATGCGGTCTTGCACCACGATGACTTTCCTGACATTCATTCCGGCCAAAGCCCGGGACACATTTTCGAGCCTCAAGGCAGATGCCTCAGCTTGCTCCTTTGCCGCGCCCTTGGGCAAGCGCATTTCGTCGCGGCGTTTGCCGTTGACCTGCACGGCCACGGTCACCTCATCGTCGGCCACAAGAGCGGGATCGGCCTTGGGCCAGGCGGTTTCGACGACTGGCTTTTCGCCGCCCAAGAGCTTCCAGCACTCTTCCGCCAGATGCGGCATCATCGGCGCGAACATCAAGACGAGAAGGCGCGCCGCTTCGCCAATGGCGCTTGCAAGCTCTGGAGCCTTGCCGCCCAACTGCAAGGCCGTGCCTAGCGCATTGGCCAACTCATAGATGCGCGCGATGGCGCGATTGAAGCGCAGCGAATTGAGATCGTCGGTGACGGCGGCAAGCGCCTTGTGCGCGGCACGGCGGAGTTCGAGCGCTGCCGCCGCATCGCCCTTGCCATCCTGAGGCTTCCATTCCGCGGCCTCGTTCACCAGCCGCCACAGGCGCTGGGTGAAACGCCATGCGCCCTCAACACCAGCCGTGGTCCATTCGATATCGCGCTCGGGCGGCGTATCGGAGAGCATGAACCAGCGCGCCGTATCCGCGCCATAATTCGCGATGATGTCGTCAGGATCGACAACGTTCTTCTTCGACTTCGACATTTTCTCGACGCCGCCGACGATCAAGGGTTCGCCCGTCTTCGCGTGCAACCAAGCGCCGTCCTTTTGCACGGCTTCTGCCGGCAGCACCCACTCGCCATCTTTCGTCTGGAAGGTTTCGTGGATCACCATGCCTTGCGTGAAGAGACTGGCGAAAGGTTCGTCGACGTTGAAGTGGCCGGCGCGCTCCATGGCGCGGGCATAGAAGCGCGAATAGAGCAGATGCAGAATCGCATGCTCGACGCCGCCGATATACTGGTCGACCGGCAGCCAGTAGCGGCCCTCCTTCGCGTCGACGGGTTCGCTGCTGTGCGGCGAGGTAAAGCGGGCATAATACCAGGACGAGTCGATGAATGTGTCGAATGTATCGGTTTCGCGCCGCGCCGGCTTGCCGCAGGAAGGGCAGGGCACGTGCTTCCATGTGGGATGATGATCGAGCGGGTTGCCCGGCTTGTCGAAGGTCACGTCCTCGGGCAGGATCACCGGCAAGTCCTTCTTTGGCACCGGCACGATGCCGCAAGATCCACAATGAATCACCGGAATGGGGCAACCCCAATAGCGCTGGCGCGACACACCCCAATCGCGCAAACGGAAATTCACGCGCCGCTCGCCGATCCCCATTTCTCCATGCGGCTTGCCACTTCCTCCTTGGCTTGGGGAACGCTCAGGCCATCGAGGAACTGCGAATTGATGAGAACCGTGTCGCTGCCTTCCTTGTCGAGATAGGCTTCAGTGCCGATCTCGAATGTTTTTGGGTCCGTGCCCTTGGGCGCTACGACCGGGAGAACCGGCAAGCCGTATTTCCGCGCGAAGTCGAGGTCGCGCTGGTCATGGGCGGGGCAGCCGAAGATCGCGCCTTCGCCATATCCCATCAGCACGAAGTTCGCGGCATAGAGCGGCAGTTTTGCCTCGGGCAGGAAGGGATGGCGCGCAAAGAGACCGAGCGGCACGCCGCGTTTCTCCGCACGTTCGATGGTTTCTTCGCTGGTGCCAAGCGCCGCCACCTCGCGGCGGAATTCAGCGAGCTTCGGATCGCGTTCTGCCAAGCGCTTGGCCAGATCGTGGTCGGCGGAAATGGCGCAGAAACTTGCGCCGAAAATCGTGTCGTGGCGCGTGGTGAAGACGGTCAGGCGCTCGTCCAGCGCCTTGCCATTCGCATCCTCGAGCGCGAAGGAGAAGCGCAAACCCTCGGAGCGGCCGATCCAGTTCTGCTGCATCAACCGCACTTTGTCTGGCCACTTGTCGAGGCCATCGAGGGCTTTCAGCAACTCGTTGGAATAAGACGTGATCTTGAGGAACCATTGCGCAAGCTCGCGCTTCTCGACGAGCGCGCCCGAACGCCAGCCGCGGCCGTCGATCACCTGCTCATTGGCGAGCACCGTCTGGTCCACCGGGTCCCAATTCACCAGAGAAACCTTGCGCTCGACGAGGCCCGCCTTCATGAAGTCGATGAACATTTCCTGTTCGTGGCCGTAGTAGGAGGGATCGCAGGTGGCGATCTCGCGGGTCCAATCGAAGGCCAGCCCCATCGACTTCAGCTGCTTCTTCATAGTGGCGATGTTGTCGTAGGTCCAGTCCTTGGGATGAACGCCGCGCTCGATCGCCGCGTTTTCCGCCGGCATGCCGAAGGCGTCCCAGCCCATGGGATGCAACACATTGTAGCCACAGGCGCGGCGGAATCTCGCGATCACATCGCCCATGGTGTAGTTCCGCACATGGCCCATGTGGATGCGGCCCGAGGGGTAAGGGAACATCTCGAGGACGTAGTATTTGGACTTCGCCGGATCGGCGCTCGCCTCGAAGCTCTTGTGCTCGGCCCAAAAGGCCTGCCAACGCGGCTCGGCCACACGGGGGTTGTATCTCTCGGTCGTCAATTGATCGTTCCAGATAAATAATTGATAGGCAGGTGGCAGTACCAGTCCTTGTCAGACCCCGCAAGCTTGGCCATAAGCGGGCACTTTCATGGGCGAAATCTCTCATTCCGGCTTGAACGATGTCCGCAGGCGCTTGGCTTTGGCGGCGCAAGCGGCGGGGCGCGATCCGGTGTCGGTAACGCTGATCGCCGTCAGCAAGACCTTCGGCGCGGAGGCGATCCGCAACGTGATT
>JAAURV010000054.1 GCA_012032065.1 Hyphomicrobiales bacterium | reverse complement strand
ATGACAGCATCCACCATCGACCATGCAGACGTTGTGATCGTCGGCACCGGGCACGGCGGGCGCAGGCGGCGATTGCCTTGCGCCAGCATGGGCACGAAGGTTCAATCCTGATGATCGGGCGCGACGATGCGCCGCCCTACGAACGCCCGCCGCTTTCGAAGGAATATCTCGCCGGGGACAAGGGGGTTTGAACGGATTATGATCCGGCCCGAGAAGTTCTGGGCCGACAAGGAGATCGCCCTGCGGCTTGGCGCAGCAGTGACGGCGGTCGATGCTGCCGCCCACCGCCTGACCCTGGGCGACGGCGGCGAAGTGACCTACCGCAAGCTGATCTGGTCGGGTGGCGGCGATCCCCGGCGGCTGCCGGTGCCGGGTGCGGTGCTGCCGGGTGTGTTCTACGTGCGCGACAAGGCTGATGCCGATGCGATGATGCAGGCGCTGGCCGATGGGGCCAAACGCGCGGTGGTGATCGGCGGCGGCTATATCGGGCTGGAGGCGGCCGCAGTGCTGCGCAAGCTCGGTTGCGAAGTGGTGCTGGTCGAGATGCTGCCCCGCCTGCTGGCGCGCGTCGCGGGGGAGGAATTGTCGACCTTCTACGCCGAGGAGCATCGCCGCCAAGGGGTCGATGTGCGGCTCGAAACCGGCGTGCAGGCGGTGCTGGGTGAGGACAAGGTCACCGGCGTCAGGCTCGACAATGGGGAGGAAATCGCCTGCGATATGGTGATCGTCGGCATCGGGGTGGTGCCAGCGGTCGCGCCTTTGATCGCGGCAGGCGCGGCGGGATCAAACGGGGTCGATGTCGATTTCTGCTGCCGCACCACTTTGGACGATGTCTATGCGATCGGAGACTGCGCCGCGCACGCCAACGACTTTGCCGATGGCGCGGTGATCCGCCTGGAATCGGTCCAGAACGCGCACGACATGGCGAACACCGTGGCCAAGGCGATCATGGGCGAGAAGGAACCCTATCACGCCCTGCCGTGGTTCTGGTCAAACCAGTATGACCTGAAGCTGCAAACTGCGGGCCTCAGCCTAGGCTTCGACGAAACCGTGCTGCGCGGTGATCCGGCGACGCGCAAGTTTACCGTGGTCTATCTGAAGGCGGGCGTGCCCATCGCGTTCGATTGCGTCGGGACGATGAAGGACTATGTGCAGGGCCGCAAACTGCTGGAAAGCGGGGTGGGGCGGATTGATCCCGCGCAGCTGGCTGATCCCGAAGTGCTGATCAAGGATCTGATCTGAGGCTGGTGAGCGCCCATTCCGCCGCGTCGGCAACCACCGGATCAGGGTCTTGGGTTAACGCCTCAACCAGCGGCAACAGCGCCGCATTCCCGCTGTTCCCCGCCGCGTAAAGGCAGTTCCGCACAAACCGGTCACGCCCGATGCGCTTGATGGGGGAGCCGGAGAACAGTGCGCGGAACCCCGCATCGTCAAGCGCCAGCAATTCCCCCAAACGCGGGGCGACGAATTCGGCGCGGGGGAGGAAGTCGCGGATCGCCTGCGCCTGGCTCGCAAATTTGTTCCACGGGCACACTGCCAGACAATCATCGCAACCATAAATGCGGTTGCCAAGGCCTTCGCGCAGTTCCTCGTCAACCGCTCCTTTGTGTTCGATGGTGAGATAGGAAATGCAGCGCCGCGCATCGAGCTGGTAAGGCGCGGGAAACGCTTTCGTCGGACAGATGTCGAGGCAGGCGCGGCAGGTGCCGCAGCGGTCGCTTTCGGGCGCTGCGGGTTCGAGCTCCGCATCGGTGAGAATCGCGCCGAGAAAGAACCACGAGCCAAGTCCGCGCGATACGAGGTTGGTATGCTTGCCCTGCCAGCCAAGGCCAGCGGCTTGCGCCAGAGGCTTTTCCATGAGCGGCGCCGTATCGACGAAGACCTTCACCTCAGCGCCGCTCTCGCGCGCGAACCATTGGGCGAGGCGTTTGAGCCTGCCCTTGATCACGTCGTGATAGTCGCGGTTCAAGGCGTAGACCGATATCACGCCGCTGCTCTTCTCGTTCAAACGCGCCAGTGGATCGATGTCTTGCCCATAAGGAGCGGCGAACATGATGGCCGAGCGCGCCTCGGGCCACATCTTGCGGGGATCGGAGCGGCGATCGAGAGTTTCTTCGATCCACTGCATTTCGCCGTGATGGCCGAGCAGCACAAATTCGCGCAATCTATCGCCCGCGACCGCGATTGAATACGCGGGCGCAATCGCCATCGCCGCAAAGCCTTCCTTCAACGCCCTTTCCCGCAACTGGAGGCTGGAGCAGGCCACGTCTCAGAAATCGAGATCGGTGTAATGCGGCGGCGGCGACATGCCGCGCACGTGATCGGCGAGCAGCGGCCTGAAGGATGGCCGCGACTTGATGCGCTGATACCACGCCTTCACGACGGGATACTCCGTCCACGGAATATCTCCGAGATAGTCGATGACCGAGAGGTGCGCCGCCGCCGCGAGGTCGGCGATCGACAAGTCCTCGCCGGCAAGCCAAGAGCGGTGATCGGCCAGCGTGCCGATGTAGTCGAGATGATCACGGAGCCGCGAAATGCCGTAGCGCACGCGCGTCATGTCGGGCGCGCCGCCGCCGGTTTCGCGCGGCATGAAGCGGCGGATGATCTTCTCGGTAATCACCGGTTCCGAAACCTCGGCGTAGAACTTGGTGTCGAACCAGCCGGCAAGCCTTCTCACTTCGGCCCGCTGCGCCGCTGATCCGGGGATGAGCTTCAGGCGCTCGCTTCGCGTTTCCTCGAGATATTCCGTCATCGCCTCGATGCCGCTCACCGCCGCGCCGCCGTCTTCGACGTAAACCGGAACGGTCGCAGCGGGATTGCATGCGATCAGCGCCGCCGTCGGCGCCCATGGCCGTTCCTCGCCAAGTTCGAAGGCGATGCCATATTCGGCGAGCGCCAGTCGCATCCGGCGGCTGAAGGGATCGAGGGGATAATGAAGGAGAAGCGGCATGATGAGATATGCAAGAAAGCCCTAGGAATGGCCAAATCGTGGCGCGCGAATGCGTTGCCCAGGAGGCGGCGCGGATATAAGACCCCGTTGCAACCTCTGCAAGCGATTCGCCCTTTGCACCAAACCGGACCACTTCATGCCGATTGAGCAGATCATTGTCCTCGCTGTCATCCAAGGCATTACCGAGTTCCTCCCCATTTCTTCATCCGGCCACTTGCTGCTGGTGCCATCGCTCACCGGGTGGCCCGACCAAGGTCTGATGACCGATGTCATGGCGCACATTGGCTCCTTCATGGCCGTCATCGTATATTTCTGGCGCGACGTGAAGAACCTGGCGATCGGCGCTTACGACTTTCTGCGCGGGCGCACCACCATGTGGGGCAAGTTAGCGCTGCTCATTGCCGTGGCCACCGTTCCCATCGCCGCCTTCGGACTTTTCCTCGACAAGATCGGTTTCATGGACACGGTGCGGACCATTCCCGAGATCGTGGCGTGGAACGCCATCATCTTCGGGATCCTGCTCTATGCCACCGACCGCCTGGGCCTGTTCACCAAGCGCATGTCCGACATGACCATGTCGAGCGCGCTGATCATCGGCATTGCCCAGGCCATTTCCGTCATACCCGGAACCAGCCGCTCGGGCATCACCATGTCGGCGGCGCGCGCGCTGGGTTTCGAACGGCCCGAGGCCGCGCGCTTTTCGTTTCTGCTCGGCTTGCCGGCAATCGGTGGCGCAGGGCTGCTCAAACTCGGCGAAGCGGTATCCACCGGCAACGGCATCACGCTGGAAGCCGTCATCACGGCGGTGCTGACATTCTTCGTGGCGCTCGGAACCATCACCATCCTGATGAAGCTGGTGAAGTACATGAGCTTCCTGCCCTTCGCGATTTATCGCGTGGTGCTCGGCGTGGCGCTCTTGGCGCTGATCTACTCCGGCATGCCCTTCGGCGCGGTGAACTGACCGGCCTTGCGGAAGCGATAGAGATAACTCGGCACGATGCCTTCGATGCCGCGCGCCGCGATGCCCAAGCCCTTGAGCGTGCGGCCTTCGCGATTTGCCTCCTCGCTCACCACGTTGTCGGATTTCAGAAGCTCGACCTGATCGGCGGTGATCGGCGGCCTCGGCAACAGCCCCGCGATCATGCCATGATGCGCGCGATACCGAATGGAATCGGTATCACCATCCGCTTTCTTGCGGTAGTGTCGAGGGTGAATTGTGTGAGCTGGCGGAGCGTGAGCACCTCGGGGCCACCGAGTTCGTAGATGCGGCCATCGGCAACACCCTTGTCCACGAGCCGCGCCACGGCTTCGGCGATGTCGCCGGCGAACACGGGCTGGATGCGGGTATCTCCGCCGCCAAAAACCGGAATCACCGGCGAAAAGCGCGCCATGCCGGCGAGCTTGTTGAAGAAGCGGTCCTCGGGACCCGAAACCACCGAGGGCCGTCGAACGGCGAATGGCGCCGGGAAATTCCTGAACGGCTTTCGCCTCGCCCTCGCCTTTTGGCGCGCGCCGCTTCGCTTGCACCCTGGCGGTCCGCACCAAGCCCCGAAACCGTGATCAGCATTCGTGATCGCGCGGCGCGCGCGGCCTTGGCCACCGCTTCCGCGCCGAAGACCAGAACCGCGTCGAAGGACTGCGCGCCGGAGGAAACGTCCGTGCCGGTCGCATTGATCACCACATCGGCCCCGGCGCATACCGCATCGAGCGAGGCGGGATAGCGCACATTCGCCTGCACCGGCATGATCTGCCCAGGAACGCCAAGCGGCTGCAGATGGCCCGCGAGATCGGGCCTCCGGCAAGCGGCGCGCACCCGGTAGCCGCGCTTTGCGAGCGCCCGCACGATATGGCGGCCAATGAAGCCCGATGCGCCGATGACGGTCACGAGTGTTTCGGATGGCTGGCGGGTCAAGCGCGCGATTCCCTGTTTCTCTCGCCGTTCTTTAACCAAAGCAGCCCGCCCTTGCAAAGCCCGGTCGCGAAGAAGATTTAAGTGCTCCTCTAAACGGGCTATGACCGTCGCATGCCCTAGGAACTTTTTTGGGCATGAGGGGATCAAAACCACGATGATAGACACCCACCTCCCGAACAAAACGGTATGCAGCATCTGAAGCCCGACCGATAACTTACTAAGCGGCGTGATGTAGGTTGGGGATGCACAAAAAGGATAGGCTCGCATGTTTGCGCAGAATGCATTAGAGTTTGACATCCCAAACGCTCTGGGGAGGAAGCTTGGACTTCTACACACACTTCAACGATGCTCAGCGTCTTGCTGACAGCATTGACGATTGGGATGTTGACTCGTTCAACTGGAAAAAGGCTTACGTAGCTGCGGCCTTCGCCGCTATAGCCTATGAAGAGGTTCCTCAATTCGAGTTGAAGAGGTCAAAGCGGGCAAAGCTCATCCCTTGTGACCGGTATCAGGCGCACGTTTCGCGATGGGAGGTCGAGCAACGGCGCGCGACGGTACGTGACCTCGACACAGGTATTCAGGTTGAGGTCATCGTTCGTGGGGGGGCGCTTGTGACGCTATCGCGCCTCAGTAGGGTCATCTTCGTTTCTTTCCGCGGAACCACCCTGTCATTCGCGGATTTCAAAGCTGACTTGGATTTCCGAAAAGTTCGCTACCACTCGGGGTTCGGTGAGTCCGCACGACTGCATAGAGGCTTTTTCGACGCTGTTCTTGAGTGCTTTGATGAAGTCGTTGAACGGCTACGCACTCTGAACGTTGGTGCTCAGGTCCCGGTGTACGTCACCGGACACTCCCTCGGTGGCGCGATGGCTGCAATCTTTCATGCCAAAGTCGACGAGTCGAACTTCCATCCGTTCCGACATCGGCGCCACCATCAAATTCCCTCGGCGACCTCGTGCTACTCGTTCGGTATGCCGCGCTACGGTGACACAAGTGCGAAGTCCTTATTGCCGCAGCCCTATCACACGTTCAACGAACTCGACGCAGTTCCCACCCTCCCGCCGAAGCTACTCGGGTTTGCTGACTCAGCTAACGAACGGTGTTTGAACGCTATTCCAGACGTCCTGCCAGTGCTGAACAAAGGTGACCTCGGCTTGCGCTCAGCGAAGGGGATTGCCACGATCCTGGGGATATCCGACCATCGTATGGAACGCTATGTCGAACGAACGAACGTCATGCGGAACAAATAATGTTCAAAAGGAATATGCTGGGAGTAGAGAGGTTGTGTCCTGAGATTGAATGCAAAAAGGGAGAAGCTGTCGCCTGCACCCAAAGCCCGCCCCGGTTGACAATCTTCTGTGCAGGCGACTAAAGACACGCCCGATTGGCCCAGATGGCGGAATTGGTAGACGCACTAGTTTCAGGTACTAGCGGGTAACACCGTGGAGGTTCGAGTCCTCTTCTGGGCACCACACTTCAAATAATGGCGGGCGCGCATGGCCATCAAGCTCCATAAGGGCGACCTTCCCGCCGATCTCGACTTCGGGCCATCGGTGGCAATCGACACGGAAACGCTGGGGCTGCTGCCAAGGCGCGATAAACTCTGCGTGGTTCAGCTCTCGGGCGGCGACGGCAATGCGCATATCGTGCAGCTCGACCGCGATACCTATGAGGCGCCCCGCCTCAAGGCGCTGCTGATCAATCCGATGGTTCAGAAAATCTTCCACTTCGCGCGGTTCGATGTGGCGGCGCTGAAGCATTATCTCGGCGTCGAAACCGGTCCCATCTATTGCACCAAGATCGCCTCGAAACTCACCCGCACTTACACCGATCGCCACGGCCTCAAGGATCTCGTCAAGGAACTTCTCGGCATCGAGCTCAACAAGCAGCAGCAAAGCTCGGACTGGGGCAGCTATGTGCTGAGCGATGCGCAGAAGCAGTATGCGGCGCAGGACGTGATCTATCTGCATGAGTTGAAGACGCGGCTCGATGCCATGCTTCAGCGCGAGGGCCGCGTGGCCCTTGCCAAGGCGTGTTTCGATTTCGTGCCGGTTCGCGCCGCGCTCGATCTCGAAGGCTGGACCGAGGAAGATGTCTTCGCCCACTAACAGCGCGCGCAGGCCGAAAGCGGCATTTCTCAGCGACCACGCAGGCCAGCTGAGCTGGCTCGCCGCGTTGCTTGTGGCGGGCGGCGCGGGGTTGTTCCTCTATCAGTCCGGCGCTTTCAACGCCGCGTTGCCAAAGGTTGAAATCCCGCTGCCGGACGTGAGCAATCCCGATCAGGTGACCTCGGGCAGCTCGCAGATGTCAGGCGTCGACGATCAGAAACTCCCCTATGCGGTGCGCGCTGCCTCCACGGTTCAGGATGCCACTGACGAGAACAAGTTTCACTTGAAGGACGTGGCTGGCGACTTTCAGCGCGATGGCGATCGTCAGCTCAAGGTGACAGCTCTTGCCGCCCAATATGACTCGAAGGCGCGGCTGCTCGATCTTGAAGGCAAGGTCCGGGTCGAGGAGGTCGGCCGCTTCGTCGCCGCCATGGAGAAGGCCCATGTGGTGCTGGAGCGGAAGTCGCTGACCTCGGATGTGCCGGTGACGGTGACCTTCGCCGACGGCAGTATCTCTGCCAATGGACTTGCTGTAACCAATGATGGAAACAACATCCTGTTCATCAAGGGCGTGAAAGCGCGCTTCGGCGGAGTCGATTTACAAGGAGACGGCACACCATGAACCGCGGACTCATTATGCCATTGATTTTGGCGGGTTTTATTGCTGGAAGCGGTCAGGCTCTGGCGCAGTCGACGACGGCCCCGGCGATCGACACCAAGAGCCCTAAGGCCGTCGATATCGAGGCCAATGAAATGGAGATCATCGACAAGGACACACGCGCCATTTTTCGCGGCAATGTGGACGCCAAGCGCTCCGACGTGCGGCTGAAGTGCGAGACCTTGGTCGTCGAATATTCCGAGGTAAAACAAACCGATGGCACGAATAAAACGGATGTCACCCATCTCGACGCCAAGGGCAACGTTTCGATTGTCACCTCGAACCAGACGATCACCGGGGAATGGGCCAAGTTCGATGTCAAAGCCAACAAGCTGAATGTCGGCGGCAACGTCAAGGTTGTGCAGGGCAAGACCCGGATTTCTGGCCCGCTCTTGAAGGTCGACCTCAACACCAACAAGAGCGAAATGACGGGCGGCCGCGTCAAGGGCAGTTTCCTGCCCAATTGAGCCCCTTTCATGCAATCTTAAAACAATTGAGTGGTAATCCGGTGGCGCAGAACGGTGAGGTGAAGGTCATGCCGCGCTCCTCAAGGAGAGGCGGTGTGCCGGACAGGCAAAGGCAGGGGGGGACGCACCCGGTTGGTGCGGAACGCCCAGGCAAGTTTGCCGGTTCACTGACCCAGGGGCTGTCGGCGCATGGGCTCGCCAAGAGCTACAAGCGCAGGCCCGTGGTGCAGGGAGTGTCTCTCGACGTAAGGCGTGGCGAGGCCGTGGGGCTACTTGGACCCAATGGCGCCGGCAAAACGACGGTGTTCTACATGATCACCGGGCTGATTGCCGCCGACCAGGGGACCATCGAACTCGACGGGGCGGATATCACCCATCTGCCGATGTATCAGCGAGCCAGGCTCGGCATCGGCTATCTGCCCCAGGAAAGTTCGATCTTCCGCGGACTCACGGTTGAAGAGAATATTCGCGCCGTCCTCGAGCTCTCCGAGCCCGACCGGGCCAAGCGCGACAGTGTGTTGCGTGAGTTGTTGGATGAGTTCTCAATCGGACATCTCCGGCGTTCGCCGGCTGTGGCGCTATCTGGCGGCGAGCGTCGCCGCGTGGAAATCGCCCGCGCCCTCGCCGCTTCCCCCCAGTTCATGCTCCTCGACGAGCCTTTCGCCGGCATCGATCCGATTGCGATCGGTGATATTCGCAAACTGGTGCGACAGCTCACCGCTCGGGGAATCGGGGTGCTTGTTACGGATCACAACGTCCGGGAAACGCTCGAACTCATCGACCGCGCGCTCATCATCCATGAGGGCAGGGTCCTGACCGAAGGCACGCCCGATGAAATCGTCGCCAATCCGGAGGTCCGCCGCCACTATCTCGGCGACACCTTCCACATGTAGCGGGGCCTGAAACCATGGCCCTGATGCAGCGTCTCGAACTCCGCCAGGGCCAGTCCCTGGTGATGACGCCGCAGTTGCAGCAAGCGATCAAGCTGCTGCAAATGTCGAACATCGAACTTCAGGTTTTTGTCGACGCCGAGCTTGAGCGCAATCCGCTTTTGGAGCGCGACGAGCGCGCCGAAACCGCCGAGCAGAACCAGCGCGAGGAAGCCGCGGCCAGCGAAACCGATGTGGTGAGCGCGCTGGCAAGCACGGCTTCCCAGGAAGAGAAGCTGAATGCGCTCGGCACCGATCCCGACAATGTCTACGATCACGAGGCCCGCGCCGATGCGGCAAACCGCGTGGCGGCCGGCCAGGCCGATTCAGGCTGGAGCTCAATGCGCTCCTCCGGTGGCGTACCGCTCGACGCCGACGGCATGGAATTCGGCGCGTCGCTGACACGCGAGGCAACGCTCTCGGAACACCTGACCGAGCAGCTCAACCTCGCCATCGGCGATCCGGTGGACCGGCTCATCGGGCAACATTTGGTCGGCATGGTTAACGAAATCGGTTACCTGACTGCCTCCATCGAGTCGATTGCCGAGACACTCGGAACGAACTTGCCGCACGTCGAAAAAATCCTGAGCCTGCTGCAGGGTTTCGACCCACCGGGCGTGTTCGCGCGCGATCTCAAGGAGTGCCTCGCGATCCAGCTCAAGGAGCGCGACCGCTACGATCCCGCCATGAAGGCGCTGATCGACAATCTCGATCGGGTTGCGCGGCGCGACTATGCGGCGCTCAAGACGCTGTGCCGCGTCGACCACGACGACGTCATGGAGATGATCGCCGAACTGAAGGCGCTCAATCCAAAACCCGGCCATGCCTTCGGCACCGAGCCGGTGCAGCCGGTGGTGCCCGACGTCTATGTGCGCGCGGCGCCCGATGGCAGCTGGAACGTCGAACTCAACAGCGACACGCTGCCTCGCGTGCTGATCAACAATCAGTATGCCGCCAACGTTTCCAATGCCGTCTCGCGCGAGGAAGACAAGACCTACATTTCCGAGTGCCACGCCAACGCCAACTGGCTGATCCGCAGCCTCGACCAGCGCGCCAAGACGATCCTCAAGGTGGCGCGCGAAATCGTGCGTCAGCAGGACGCGTTCCTGGTGCTGGGCATTCAGCATCTGCGGCCGATCAATCTGAAGACGGTGGCCGACGCCATCGAGATGCACGAGTCGACGGTGAGCCGTGTGACCTCGAACAAATTCATGGCCACGCCGCGCGGCATATTCGAGATGAAATATTTCTTCACCACCGCCATCGCTTCGACAGAATCGGGTGGGGAGGCACATTCGGCGGAATCGGTGCGCCACCGCATTCGCGAACTGATCGCTGGCGAAGAGCCCGCCAAAATTCTTTCCGACGACGCCATCGTCGCCATGCTGCGCGAGGCGGGCATTGAGCTTGCCCGCCGGACCGTCGCCAAATACCGGGAATCGCTTGGGATTTCCTCCTCCGTACTGCGCCGCCGGGAAAAGCTGGCAAATCTTCATCAAGGGAATTGACGCGACCTCACGCCGCGACTAGAGGATTGCGCGCTGCGGAAGGGGGCTTGCGTGGAATCGCCGGTTCGCCGCCTTAAAAGTGCCGGAAGACGGTTCGAATTCAACTCGACAGGTTGACGCCAGACAAGATCGCGCCCATTTTTCAAGGTGTGGCGCAACAAAGGAATGCGCGACGACATGCAGATCAAGGTCACGGGCAAGAATCTCGATGTGGGCGACGCGCTGCGCGGCCGCATCGACGAACGCCTCCGTCAGCTTCGGGACAAATATTTCGAAGGCGCGGTTCGCGGCCATGTCACGGTGGCGAAGCAGCGCTCGCAGTTTCACTGCGAATGCAGCCTGCACCTGGCGACGGGACTTCAGCTTCAGGCGGAGGACGAAGCCGCGGATGCGATCGCAAGCTTCGAAGGCGCCGCCCAGCATCTCGAAAGGCAGCTGAAACGCTACAAGCAGCGGCTCAAGAACCATCACAAGAACCGCCGCGAGCCGGTCGCGGCTCTCGAGGCGGCGAGCTACGTCATTCAGGCCGAAGGCGATCTCGAAGAGGAACCGGTGGACCTCAATCCGGTGATCGTGGCCGAATCGGGCACCAGCGTTCCCGAGCTTTCGGTGGGCGAAGCGGTGATGGCGCTCGATATCTCGCGCGTGCCGGTCGTCTTCTTCCGTAACAGCCGGGACGGACATTTCAACGTGGTCTACCGCCGCCACGACGGCAACATCGGCTGGATCGACCCATATCCCGGCAAGGCCGGCTGACCAAGTACGAGAGCGGGAATTCGCTGATCATGAATATTTCAGACCTGATCGACTCACGCGCCGTGCTTGCCAACGTCAAGGCGCCGGGCAAGAAGCAGTTGCTCAACGAGCTGTCGCATCTGATGAGCCGTCAGACGGGCATCGATGCACGCTCGATCTTCGAAACCATGCTGCGCCGCGAGAAGCTGGGCTCCACCGGCATCGGCCAGGGCATCGCCATTCCGCATGGAAAAATAGGCGGCCTCAAGAAGGTGCATTGTCTCTTCGCAAGACTCGCCACGCCGCTCGAATTCGACAGCGCCGACGGGCAACCGGTCGATCTCGTCTTCATGATGCTGGCGCCGGAAGACGCGGGCGCGGATCATCTGAAAGCACTGGCGCGGATTTCCCGCGTGCTGCGCGAAGGCGACACCATCTCGAAACTCCGCGGGACGGATACGGCGGAGGGGTTATACGCGATTTTGACAGAACCCCGCGCTGCCTCGGCGGCGTAGTGGGCCGCGCCATAGAGCTTCGCCTATACAATCAAGTGAGCGTCATGCTATCTCCTTGCCATGCGTCCTCGACTCGAAAAGCTAACCATTCGGGGCTTTAAGACCATCCATGAGCTTGCCTCGTTCGAACTTGGGGCACTCACAGTTCTTATTGGTCCCAACGGCGCGGGGAAAACAAACCTTATCTCCTTCTTCAGGCTTTTGTCTTGGTCGCTTGCAGCGCCTGGGCAACTGCAGCGCTACGTAGCTTCTGAGGGCGGCGGCAGCGCCATTCTTCATGATGGCCCCACGCGAACGCGCGAAATCGAGTGTGTGTTATCCCTACGAACCGAAGCCGGCCTGAATGAATAC
>JAAURV010000053.1 GCA_012032065.1 Hyphomicrobiales bacterium | reverse complement strand
TCGCTCGACGGTGAAGGCGGGAGAGGTGGTCGCAATCGCCGGCGTTGCCGGCAATGGGCAGTCGGAACTTTTCGACGCCATCTCCGGCGAGCGTTCCGTGGCGAGTCCCGCAATGCTGGTCATGGATACGAAGTCCTGCGGCGGCGAAGGCGTCAATTCGCGGCGGCGGCTGGGCGGCGCTTATGTGCCTGAAGAACGGCTTGGCCACGGCGCGGTGCCGGGATTCAAGCTTTCCGAAAATGTGGTGCTGACGCGGCATGCTTCCGACGAGAGCGTCGTCAAGACGGGCCTCCTGCAGAAGGGCGGCGCGATGGGCGTGAGCGAGCGCGTGATCAAGGAATTCGACGTGCGCAAAGGCAAGCCCGATCCCGAGGCGCGCGCGCTATCCGGCGGCAATCTTCAAAAATTCGTCGTGGGCCGCGAGCTCGACAGGAAACCCGGCATTCTGGTTGTGAACCAGCCGACATGGGGCGTCGATGCAGGCGCTGCCGCCACCATCCGGCAAGCGCTCATCGATCTCTCGCGCGAAGGTTCGGCGGTGCTGGTGATCAGTCAGGACCTCGACGAGATCTTCGAAGTGGCGGATCGCATCGCCGTCATCTCGCGCGGACAGCTTTCCGAAGCCTATCCGGCGAGCGAGCTCAACGCCGAGAAAATCGGCCTGCTCATGGCGGGCGCGCACGAAGTGAAGGAGACGCACCATGCGCATCGTGCTTGAGAAGCGTGGCGAACAATCGAATGCGATGGCGATTGCCTCGCCATTCATTGCGCTTGCGTTGACGGTCATCGCCGGCGGCATCATCTTCGCGCTGCGCGGCTTCAATCCGTTTTCGGCGCTTTATGTTTACTTCGTCGAGCCTTTGACGGCGTGGTGGTCGATTGAAGCCTTGATCGTCAAGGCGACTCCGCTCGTCTTGATCGGCGTGGGGCTTGCGGTCTGCTATCTCGCCAATGTGTGGAACATCGGCGCCGAGGGCCAGCTTACCGCGGGCGCGATACTGGGCGGCATGATCCCCGTCCTGTTTCCCACCTTCCAATCGCCGCTGACACTATTGCTGATGCTGGTTTTTGGCGCGCTTGGCGGCATGGCCTGGGGCTACATTCCCGCTGTCCTCAAGAACAGGTTCAGCGCCAACGAGATACTGACATCGCTCATGCTCGTCTATGTGGCGCAACTGCTGCTCGACTGGCTGGTGCGCGGGCCGTGGCGCGATCCGCAGGGCTTCAATTTTCCGAAATCGATCACCTTCGAAGGCTGGCAGCTTCTGCCGAACATTACGGGATCGATTCACCTGGGCGCCCTGTTCGCGGTGCTGGCCGGGCTGGGGCTTGCTTTCATCATGGGCCGCACCTTGAAAGGTTTCGAAATTCGCGTGGCCGGAAGCGCCCCGCGCGCCGGCCGCTTCGCGGGCTTCTCGCGCGAGAAGATGGTGGTGTTCTGCTTCCTGCTCTCTGGCGGCCTTGCGGGACTTGCCGGATGCATCGAGATTGCCAGCGTTGTCGGCCAGTTGCAGCCGCAGATTTCTCCGGGCTACGGCTTCGCCGCGATCATCGTGGCCTTCCTTGGAAGACTCAATCCGATTGGCGTGATCTTCGCCGGGCTCCTGCTGGCGCTCAGCTACATCGGCGGAGAAGCGGCGCAGATCACGCTCGGCATTTCCGACAAGATCGCCAAGGTGTTTCAGGGCATCCTGCTGTTCTTCATCCTCGCTTGCGATACGCTGATCCTCTATCGGATCAGGTTCGAGGCGAGCGCGCGCTCTTCCAATCTGCAACCGGCGGAGTAAGGCCATGGACCTCCTACTGACGATCATGACCGCCTCCACGCCGCTGCTCATCGCGGCCATCGGAGAACTCGCCGTCGAGCGCTCCGGCGTCCTCAATCTCGGCGTCGAAGGCATGATGGTGATGGGCGCGGTCTGCGGCTTCGCGGCAGCGCTTCTCACCGGCTCGACCTTCATCGGAATACTCGCCGCCATCGCGGCGGGCATCGTCATGTCGCTGCTGTTCGGCTTCCTGACGCTGACGCTGGTGTCGAACCAGGTGGCGACGGGGCTGGCGTTGACGCTTCTCGGACTTGGCCTCTCGGGGTTGATCGGCGAGAGTTTCGTCGGCCAGCCGGGCGTCAAAATTCCCAACATCGGCGGCATCGATCCGCTAATTCCCGGCGCTATCCTGCTGACGGCGGCGGTGGCCTATGTGCTGTTCAAGACCAAGGCCGGCCTCGTCATCCGGGCCGTGGGAAACAGCCACAGCTCGGCCCATGCGCTGGGCTACAACGTGGTCGCGGTGCGCTATCTCTGCGTCATGTTCGGCGGCGGATGCGCAGGACTGGCCGGAGCCTATCTTTCGCTCGCTTACACGCCGCAATGGGTGGAGAACATGACGGCCGGCCGCGGCTGGATTGCCCTGGCTCTCGTCGTTTTCGCATCATGGCTGCCGTGGCGGGCCGTCGCCGGGGCCTATCTCTTCGGCGCCATCTCGATCCTCGCATATACTGTGCAAACCTTCGGATGGGGCATTCCCTCGCAGTTCCTATCCATGCTTCCCTATCTCGTGACGATCGCCGCGCTCGTGGTGATCTCCGGTAACCGCTCTCTGATGCGGGCCAACACGCCGGCCTGCCTCGGACAGTCTTTTGTGCCTGACCGCTAACACTCGAAACAAACAAGGGAGAACGTAAATGAAAAAACTGCTCGCAACCGCCGCTCTTGCCGCGCTGGCAATTGGCGTTGCCTCCGCAACCGCGTCCGCGGCCACCAAGGCCTGCTGGGTCTATGTCGGACCCATCGGCGACTTCGGCTGGACTTATCAGCATCACCAAGGCCTCGAAGCGGTGAAGAAGGAGTTCGGCGACAAGGTCGAGACGGCCTATGTCGAGAATGTTCCGGAAGCCGATGCCGAACGCGCCATCGAGCGCCTGGCGCGCGATGGCTGCAACGTCATCTATACGACGTCCTTCGGCTTCATGGAGCCGACGCTGAAGGTGGCGAAGAAATTTCCGGACGTGAAGTTCGAGCACGCCACCGGCTACAAGACCGCGGACAACGTCGGCACCTACAACGCCAAATTCCACGAGGGCCGCTACGTGATCGGTCAGATGGCCGCGAAAATGTCGAAAACCGGCGTGGCGGGTTACATCGTGTCCTTCCCGATCCCGGAAGTCGTCTCCGGCATCAATGCCTTCATGCTGGGCGCGCAGTCGGTCAATCCGGACTTCAAGGTGAAGATCGTGTGGGTCAACACCTGGTTCGATCCGGGCAAGGAAGCCGACGCCGCCAAGGTTCTCCTGAGCCAGGGCGCCGACACCATGGTGCAGCACACGGACTCGACAGCACCTCTGCAGATTGCCCAGGAACAGGGCAAGCTCGGCTTCGGCCAGGCCTCCGACATGATCCAGTTCGCGCCGAAGGCGCAGATGACCGCGATCGTCGACAACTGGGCGCCGCACTACATCAAGAGCGTCAAGGCGGTGATGGACGGCACATGGAAATCCTCCCAGGTGTGGTCCGGCATGGCCGAAGGCGAAGTGGCGCTCGCGCCTTTCACCAACGTTCCGGAGGACGTCGCCAAAATGGCGGCTGAAACCGCTGAGGCGATCAAGACCGGAAAGCTTCATCCCTTCACCGGCCCGATCACCAAACAGGACGGCTCGGCCGTGGGTGAAGCCGGCAAAGGCCTGGCCGATGGCGATATTCTGGGAATGAACTGGTACGTCAAAGGCATCGACGATCAGTTACCGCAATAACAGGCAGTGGTCAGGTATCAGATATCAGTGGTCAAGGAGCTGATGTCTGATACCGCCCCACTTGACTTCTGACTTCTGACTTCCGAGGCCTGACATGGATCCGTTCATCGCGGAATGGCTGAATCTCGCCCTGCGCTGGGGCCACATGATCGCGGGCATCGCCTGGATCGGCACGTCCTTCTATTTCGTAGCGCTCGATTTCTCGCTGAAGAAGCGTGACGGGCTGCCGCCTGGAGTTTCGGGCGAGGCATGGGAAGTCCACGGCGGCGGATTCTACAATGTGCAGAAGTATCTCTCGGCGCCATCGAAGCTGCCGGAGAATCTGATCTGGTTCAAATGGGAAGCCTACCTCACCTGGGTCACGGGCTTCCTGCTTTTGATCGTGCAGTACTATCTCGACGCTTCGGCCTTCCTGATCGATCCCGCCGTGATGGCTTTGACGCCCTTCAGCGCGATTGCAATTTCGGCCGCGAGCATCGTCGCGGGATGGATCGCCTACGACGCGCTGTGCCGCGCATTCGCGGTGTCGAACCCCGCATTGTTGGCCGCACTCGTCTTCCTGCTCATCCTCGTTGCGGCCTTCGGATACTCGGAGATCTTTTCGGGACGTGGCGCGCTCATTCACGTGGGCGTGCTGGTGGGCACCATCATGGCCGCCAACGTCTTCATGGTCATCATCCCGAACCAGAGAAAAATCACCGCGGCGCTGATCCGCGGCGAGGCGCCCGATCCATCCCTTGGCGCCACCGGCAAGCAGCGCTCTCTGCACAACACATATCTGACGCTGCCGGTGCTGGCGATGATGATCTCCAATCACTTCGCCATGATCACCGATCATCCGCACGCGTGGATTCTGGTTGGACTGATCGTGGTGGCGGGTGCGGCGGCGCGGCATTTCCTGGTGCGGCATGAAGTCGGCGATCCCATGTCGAAAATCGCATGGACTCTGCCCATCATCGCCATCGCCTTCGCCATCGCCTATGCGATGACGTGGACCGGCCCCATCAACGAGGACTGGCTCAACTTCATCTTCCGCTGGGGGCACGTCGTTGCAGGCATTTCGTGGATCGGCACATCCTTCTACTTCGTGGCGCTCGACTTCTCGCTTCGGAAGCACGGCCGGCTTCCGGCGGGAGTCGCGGGCGAAGCCTGGGAAGTGCACGGCGGCGGCTTTTACAATGTGCAGAAATATGTGACCGCGCCGTCGAGCCTGCCCAAGGACCTGATCTGGTTCAAATGGGAAGCCTACCTCACTTGGGTCACGGGCTTCCTGCTTTTGATCGTGCTCTACTACGCGAACGCCTCGACTATCTGATCGATCCATCCGTGATGGCGCTTTCGCCGTGGCAGGCGATCGGCATCTCGGTTGCGAGTCTTGCGGCAGGCTGGGCGATCTACGACGCCGCCTGCCGCTCGCCGCTTGGGCGCAATACGGGAATGCTCGGCGTGTTCGTGTTTGCGCTGATCCTCGCCGCGCGTGGTTCTACACCCACGCGTTTTCCGGGCGCGGCGCGCTCATTCATGTTGGCGCCTTCATCGGCACCATCATGGCGGCGAATGTTTTCATGATCATCATTCCGAACCAGCGCAGGATCGTGGCGGCGCTGCTCGAGGGCAAAGAGCCCGATGGCCGCTACGGCGCGATCGGCAAACAGCGCTCTCTGCACAACACCTATCTCACCCTGCCGGTGCTGCTGATGATGGTGTCGAACCACTATCCGGTGATCAGCGATCATCCGCAGGCCTGGCTGCTCGTCGGACTGATCGTGCTGGCCGGCGCTTCCTTGCGGCAGTTTCTCGTGCGGGTCGAGGTGGGCGACAGCCAAGAGAAAATCGCCTGGACCTTGCCGGTGATCGGCGGCGCGTTGGCGTTGGCGCTTCTCATCACCCAACCCGAAGCGCTTCCGGCCTATCAGGGCGAGGTGACGGATGCGGATGCGGTCGGTATCGTGCAGACCCGCTGCGCGTCATGTCATGCGGCCAATCCGGCGGACAAGACCATCAAACAAGCGCCCAAAGGCATCGCGCTCGAAACCCTCGATGACTTGAAACGGTTCGCAGCGCAGATCGAAACCCAGGCGGTGAAAAGCAGGGCTATGCCGCTCGGCAACAAGACCGGCATGACGCCCGAAGAGCGCGCCAAGCTCGGCGCGTGGATCGGCAAACTCTGATGCGCGAAACCGGCCATACGCGGTCTTCCGCACGGATCGTGCTGGGCCAGACGCTGTCCTTCGGAGTGACGCACGGCGAAGTGACTCATGAAGAGAAAGGCGCGGTCGCGATTGGAGCGGACGGGCGCATCGCGTGGGCCGGGCCGGCTGAGAAACTTCCGGCGGAATGGCGAGGCGTCCCCGCCGATGACTTCGGCAACCGCATCGTCATGCCGGGCTTCATCGACGCGCACATCCACTTCCCGCAATACCGCATGCTCGCGGCGCCCGGAAAGGATCTGCTCGATTGGTTGCGGCGCTTCACCTTTCCGGAAGAAAGCCGCTATGCCTCGCCCGAATATGCGGCGCAGGCGGCGGAGATTTTCCTCGACCGGCTGTTGCAGCATGGCACGACGGCCGCGATGGCGTTCTGCTCGGTTCACAAGGCAAGCGCGGACGCGCTATTTGCGGCGGCGGAGAAGCGCGGCATGGCGCTCATTGCCGGCAAGACCATGATGGACCGCAATGCTATTCCGGAGGTTCAGGACACGCCGGAATTGGGAGCGCGCGAAAGCGAGGAGTTGTACCGGATCTGGCATGGCCGCGCGCGATTGCGCTACGCGGTGACGCCGCGCTTTGCCGTGACATCGACCGATGCGCAGCTTGCGGCCTCGGGCGAGTTGCTGAAATCGCTGCCGGATGCGCTGCTGCAGACGCATCTTTCCGAGAGTCCCGGCGAGATCGCTTTCATCCGCGAGCTTTTTCCGGACACCAAGGACTACACCGATGTCTACGACCGTTACGGGTTGCTGAGCGAGCGCAGCTTCTTCGCCCACGGCGTTCATCTCTCGGATCGCGAATGCGCCAAACTTTCCGAAACCGGATCAACCGTCATCCATTGCGCCACGTCGAATGCCTTCCTTGGCTCCGGCATCATGAAATTCGGACATCTGCGGAAAGCCGGGCGCGCAGTCAAGGTTGGCCTCGCCACCGATGTGGGCGGCGGCACCAGCTACTCGATGCTGACGACGCTCGGCGAGACTTACAAGCTGCAGATGCTCGGGGGCTGCAAGCCGTCGGCCTTCGAACTGTTCCACATGGCGACTCGCGGCAATGCACGGCTCTTGAAACTCGACCATGAGATGGGCTCGCTCGAGCCCGGCAAATTCGCGGACCTTGTCGTCCTCGATCCGTGGGCAACGCCGGTTCTGGCGAGCCGCCAGGAAATTTCCGAATCGCTCGAGGATGTTTTGTTTTCGCTGATGATCCTCGGCGACGACAGGGCGGTCGCGGCGGCATATGCCGCGGGCGCGCTGTTGCACACGAAGAGTTCCTCAGCCCGCACAGGAGCAAGCCATGCCTAGAATGACAGCAGCGGAAGCAGCGGTTTGGGTTCTGGAGCTTGAGGGCGTACGCCAGGCGTTTGGCGTGCCCGGCGCGGCGATCAATCCGCTCTATGCGGCGCTCCGGCCACGCAACACCATTTCACATCTTCTCGCGCGGCACGTGGAAGCCGCATCGCACATGGCGGAGGGTTACACCCGCGCCAAGGCCGGCAACATCGGCCTGTGCATCGGAACCTCGGGGCCAGCCGGCACCGACATGATCACCGGTCTCTACTCCGCCTGGGCGGACTCCATCCCCATTCTTTGCATCACCGGCCAAGCGCCGCGCGCGAGACTCTACAAGGAAGATTTCCAGGCTGTCGACATCGAGTCGATTGCAAAGCCCGTATGCAAATGGGCGGTCACCGTGCGCGAGCCGGCGCAGGTGCCGGGCACGTTTCAGCAGGCCTTTCATCTCATGCGCTCGGGCGCCCGGGTCCCGTTCTGATCGATCTTCCGTTCGATGTGCAGACTGCGCAGATTTCCTTCGATCCGGAAACCTATCAGCCGCTGCCGGTGTACAAGCCGCACGCCACGCGCGCACAGATCGGGAAAGCACTCGATTTGTTGAACGAAGCTGAACGCCCGTTGATCGTGGCGGGCGGAGGCATCGTCAATGCGAACGCCAGTGAGTTGCTCGTGAAGTTCGCCGAAGCAACCGGCGTTCCGGTGGTGCCGACGCTGATGGGCTGGGGCACGATCCCCGACGATCATCCGCTGATGGTGGGCATGGCGGGATTGCAGACCAGCCACCGTTACGGCAACGCAACGCTTCTTGCCTCCGACCACGTCCTCGGCATCGGCAACCGCTGGGCCAACCGCCACACCGGCAGCGTCGAAGTCTACACCAAGGGCCGCACATTCACCCATGTCGACATCGATCCCACGCAGATCGGCCGCGTTTTCGCGGCTGACTATGCGATTGTTTCCGATGCGAAGGCGGCGTTGGAACTCTTCGTCGAGGAAGCGGCGGCGCTGAAGAAAAAGGGCAAGCTCAAGGACCGCTCGGCCTGGCTTGGCGAATGCCGCGAGCGCAAGAAGACCATGCTTCGCCGCACCCATTTCGACGAGACGCCGATCAAGCCGCAGCGCGTCTATGAGGAGATGAACAAGGCCTTCGGGCGCGATACGACCTATGTGTCGACCATTGGCCTGTCGCAGATTGCCGCCGCGCAGTTTCTTCACGTCTACAAGCCGAGAGGCTGGATCAATTGCGGGCAGGCGGGACCGCTGGGCTGGACCATTCCGGCGGCGATTGGCGTCAAGACCGCCGATCCAGGATCTCCCGTGGTGGCGATTTCCGGCGACTACGACTTCCAGTTCCTGATCGAGGAGTTGGCGGCGGGTGCGCAGTTCAAGGTGCCTTACATCCACGTGGTGGTGAACAACTCCTATCTCGGCCTCATCCGCCAGTCGCAGCGTGGATTCAACATGGACTACTGCGTCCAGCTTTCCTTCGAGAACATCAACGCGCCGGAACTGGGGAGCGCCGGTGTCGATCATGTAAGAGTGGCGGAAGGCCTGGGCTGCAAGGCGCTGCGCGTCACGGAACCTGGCGCGATTCTGCCCGCCTTGGAAAAAGCCAAACAACTCATGGACGAGTTCCGCGTTCCCGTGATGGTGGAGATCATTCTGGAGCGCGTGACAAATGTTGCCATGGGCACCGAACTTGACAAGGTCACCGAGTTCGAGGACCTGGCGCAAGCAGCCGCAGACGCGCCAACCGCCATCGCGCTTCTCGATTGAGGAAAAACGAAAATGCCGAAGTTCTGCTCCAACCTGTCGATGATGTTCACCGAGCATGCGTTCCTCGAGCGCTTCCCCGCCGCGGCCAAGGCAGGGTTCAAGGGTGTCGAATATGTGGGGCCCTATGCCTTTTCCGAGGCCCAAGTCGCCGATGTTCTGCATGGCAACGGATTGCAGCAGGTATTGTTCAACCTGCCAGCCGGAAATTGGGATGGCGGCGAGCGCGGCATCGGCTGCCTGCCGGATCGCGTGGGCGAATTTCAGGACGGTGTTGGCAAGGCGATCGGCTATGCCAAGGCGCTGGGCTGCGCCATGATCAACTGCCTTGCCGGCATCGTTCCCGCCGGTCTGGCGCGCGACAAGGCCTGGGCAACGATGGCCGCCAATCTGGATTTCGCGGCGCGCGAGCTCGAGAAGGCCGGCATATTGCTCATCGTCGAGCCGATCAACAGCTACGACATTCCCGGCTTTCTGCTGAACCGCTCCGCCGAGGGCATCGCCATGATCGGCGAGGCGCGGCATCCCAATATCAAACTGCAATACGACATCTATCACATGCAGCGCATGGAAGGAGAGCTCGCGGCAAATCTGCAGAAGCTCCTGCCGCGCATCGCGCACATCCAGATCGCCGACAATCCGGGACGGCACGAACCGGGCACCGGCGAGCTCAACTATCCATTCCTCTTCGCGCATCTCGACAAGATCGGTTATGCCGGATGGGTGGGTTGCGAATACAAGCCGAAGGCCGGCACGGTTGATGGCCTCGGCTGGATGAAAACAATGGGAGGCGTTTCATGAATCTTGGATTCATCGGTCTCGGCATCATGGGCGCTCCCATGGCGGGGCATCTGCTGGCGGCGGGCCATGCGCTTTTCGTCAACACGCGCGGCAAGGCTCCTGAAGAACTCATGTCCGGAGGAGCAAACATGCGCGCGAGTGGGTCCGAAGTGGCAAAGGCTTCGGACATCGTCTTCCTCATGCTCCCGGACACGCAGGACGTGGAGAAAGTGCTCTTCGGAAATGGCGGCGTCGCGGAAGGAATATCCAAAGGCAAGACCGTGGTGGACATGAGCTCGATCTCGCCCATCGCGACGAAGGATTTCGCCAGGCGCATCAACGAGCTTGGCGCCGGTTATCTCGATGCTCCGGTCTCGGGCGGCGAAGTCGGAGCAAAAGCCGCGTCGCTCACCATCATGGTGGGCGGCGCGGACCGGGATTTCGAGCGCGTCAAGCCGCTGTTCGAGAAGATGGGCAAGAACATCACGCTGGTCGGCGGCAATGGCGATGGACAAACCGCCAAGGTGGCGAACCAGATGATCGTGGCGCTCACCATCGAAGCCGTGGGCGAGGCGCTTCTCTTCGCATCGAAAGCCGGCGCCGATCCCGCCAAGGTGCGGCAAGCGCTGATGGGAGGTTTCGCGGCCTCTCGCATTCTCGAAGTGCATGGCGACCGCATGGTGAAGCGCACCTTCGCTCCAGGCTTCCGCATCGAGCTGCATCAGAAGGATTTGAACCTCGCGTTGTCGAGCGCCCGCCAGCTCGGCGTGTCGCTTCCCAACACCGCGACGGCGCAGGAACTCTTCAACGCCTGCGCCGCCAATGGCCATGGCAAGCTCGATCATTCGGCGATGGTGAAAGCGCTGGAACTTATGGCGGCGTTCGAAGTCGGCCAGAAGACATAATGAACAACGAAGCGGCGCGCGCCCTGCTGCGCACCATGCTCGACGCGGCGATCGCCGCCGCCATGCCTGGGACATGCGTGCCCGCCGCCCTTCCCGCTCCGCCGAAAGGACGCACGATTGTCGTGGGTGCCGGCAAGGCTTCGGCGGCGATGGCCGCGGCCTTCGAAAAGGCGTGGCCCGACCAAGCCGAAGGCTTGATCGTCACGCGTTACGGTCATGGCGTTCCTTGCGAGCGCATCGAAATCGTCGAAGCAGCCCATCCGGTGCCCGACGACGCGGGCACGAAAGCAGCGGCTCGCATGCTCGAAATGGTGAAGGGCCTGACGCAAGACGATCTGGTGATCGCGCTCATTTCCGGCGGCGGATCGGCGCTGCTCTCATTGCCCGCCGCCAGAATCACCGTCGAAGAAAAGCGGACGGTCAACAGACTGCTGCTGGCAAGCGGCGCGCCCATCGGCGAAATGAATTGCGTGCGGAAACATCTCTCGGCGATCAAGGGCGGACGGCTCGCCGCCGCCGCGTTCCCGGCGCGGATTGTGAGTCTCGTCATTTCCGATGTGCCTGGAGACGATCTCGCCGCCGTGGCATCGGGACCGACCGTAGCCGACCCCACCACATTCGCGGAAGCGCGCGCCATCATCGCCAAGTACAATCTCGAAGTTCCTGCGAGTGTCGCGAGGCATTTGGAAAAAGCGGCGGACGAAACGCCAAAGCCCGGCTCCCCGCGGCTGGCGCGCTGCGAGAACATCCTCATCGCCTCGCCGCAGAAATCTCTCGAAGCGGCGGCGGCGGTTGCGAAGGCGAATGGCATCGCGCCTCTGATCCTTGGCGACGCCATCGAAGGCGAGGCGCGCGAAGTGGGTTACGTGATGGCCGGAATCGCAAAACAGGCGCGGCGATTCGGTCAGCCTGTGAAGCCGCCATGCGTTCTGATCTCCGGCGGCGAGACGACGGTGACCGTGCGCGGCCAAGGCGCCGGCGGGCGCAATGTCGAATATCTCATGGGGCTGGCGCTGAAGCTTGGCGGCGAGCCCGGCATTTACGCCATTGCCGCCGACACCGATGGCATCGACGGCGCGCGCGAGGTGGCGGGCGCTTTCGCCGGCCCAACCACGCTCATCCGCGCCCGCGCCAAGGGCATCGATCCGTGGAAGTCGCTCGCGGAAAACGATGGCCACACCTTCTTCGGGAGCCTTGGCGATCACATCGTCACCGGCCCCACGCTCACCAACGTGAACGATTTCCGCGCAATTCTGGTGACGGCGTAGCGCTGTTTTCAATCTTGCCGCGATGGTCTATTGGCCTTGGTAAGAAGGAATCGAAGATGGTCAGAATCGGCGTCCTGGGCGCGGGGCAAATCGCGCAAGCCGCGCACTTCGAAAGCGCAGTCAAGGCGAAGAATGCCGAGCTCTTTGCGATCTGCGATGTGGCCGAGGACCTACTTCATCGCATGGCGATTGCACATGGCGCGCGGAAGACGTTTACAAGCTACGAAGCCATGCTCGCGGACGCGGATGTCGACGCCGTCATCATCGCTACCGCGGACGCCTTTCACGTATCCGCGGCCAAAGCGGCGCTTGAAGCAGGAAAGCATGTTTTGTGCGAAAAGCCGCTCGGACTTTCGGTGGAGGAAGTCGAAAGCCTGCGCAAAGTGGTGAAGGCGTCAGGCAAGCTGCTGCAAGTCGGCCACATGCTGCGCTTCGACGCGGGCCTGCAAAGCGCTAAACAATTCATCGATGAAGAAATGGGCGAGGCGCTGGCGCTCAAGGCGTGGTACTGCGACTCGACGCACCGCTATGCGCTGACCAACGCGGTGCAGCCGGCGATAATCACGAGCGCCGGTGCGAAACGGCCGTCATCCGATCCAAAGGCGGACTTGAAACGCTATTACATGCTGGCCCATGGCAGCCATCTCGTCGACTTGGCGCGTTATCTCTGCGGAGACATCGTCGAAGTCGAAACGCATTTCCGCGAACGCTTCGGCGCGCGCTGCTGGTTCGTCGATGTCGAATTCGCAAGCGGCGCCATGGGCCATCTCGATCTCACCGTCGCCATACGCATGGATTGGCATGAAGGGTTCAACTCTATGGCCAGCACGGCAGCGTGATCGCCAGGATTTTCAATCCGTGGCTCTACAAGACAAGCGAAGTCGACATCTTCCATGAGAAGACCGGAAGC
>JAAURV010000052.1 GCA_012032065.1 Hyphomicrobiales bacterium | reverse complement strand
GTCGCCGCGGAACATGCCGCCGATCTGCGGAATGGTGACATGGCTTTCGTCGATGAACACCAGCGCATTGTCGGGCAGATATTCGAACAGCGTCGGCGGCGGCTCGCCCGGTTTGCGCCCCGTGAGATAGCGCGAATAATTCTCGATGCCGGCGCAAGAGCCCGTCGCCGTCATCATCTCGATGTCGAACAAACAGCGCTGCTCCAGCCGCTGCGCTTCGAGCAAGCGGCCCGCGGCGTTGAACTCGGCGAGCCGGATGCGCAGGTCCTCCTTGATGCGCCGCACCGCCTGTTCCAGCGTCGGCTTCGGCGTTACATAGTGCGAGTTGGAATAGACCTTGACCTGATCCAGTTCCGCCGTCTTCTGCCCGGTGAGCGGATCGAATTCGGAGATCGTTTCCACCTCGTCGCCGAACAGCGAGAAACGCCAAGCGCGGTCCTCGAAATGCGATGGGAACAGTTCGATGGTGTCGCCGCGCACCCGAAATGTGCCGCGCACGAAATTCTGGTCGTTCCTCTTGTAATGCAGCGCCACCAGGTCGGCGAGAAGCTGGCGTTGCGCGAAACGCTGGCCCTTCTTGATGGCAAAGGTCATCGCCGAATAGGTTTCGACATCGCCGATGCCATAGATGCAGGAGACCGACGCCACCACCACCACGTCGTCGCGCTCAAGCAGCGCCCGCGTCGCCGAATGGCGCATACGGTCGATCTGTTCGTTGATCGAGCTTTCCTTCTCGATATAGGTGTCGGTCCGCGCCACATAGGCCTCGGGCGTGTAGTAGTCGTAATAGGAGACGAAATACTCGACCGCGTTCTCAGGAAAGAACTGCTGAAACTCGCCATAGAGTTGAGCCGCGAGCGTCTTGTTCGGAGCAAGAATAAGTCCTGGCCGTTGCGTGGCCTCGATCACCTTCGCCATGGTAAACGTCTTGCCCGAGCCGGTGACCCCGAGCAGCACCTGATCGCGCTCGTTCGCATTGGCTCCGGCCACAAGTTCCGCGATGGCTGTGGGTTGATCGCCCTTGGGCTCAAATTCCGAGACGATCTTGAGCGTCCGCCCGCCTTCGGATTTTGCCGGCTTGGCCGGCTTGTGCGGCATGAACATCGGAAGCTGCGCGATTTCGGGGCGCAACGCCTCAAGCCCGGCGCGCGGCGAGACCGGAACATCCGGATACCCCTCCAGCGGCCGCATCGGCGCTTCCGCAAACCCGCCTTCCTGACGTGAATGTCCCATGCGCCTGATATAGGGCTTCAACTGCGGCGCCGGAAGGGCGGCCTGGAATGCTGCTGACAATAGGCTGTCAGCTTCGCCGAGCTCGTCCCCAGCCGGTCATCGCTAACAATCCATTAGGATTTTCATGGCAAACGAAGCCATCGTCAATAACGCGTCAGTACAGTCTTGCGCTTGAGTCGCTTCTTTGATGCTCGTAACTGACGGTACTCCCAATGAACGATCATTGCAGGCGTCATCCTTGGCGCGCCATCCGCCCGGGGTCAGCTAGATCATGAAAACGTCAACCGCTTCCATGCCTTGCCGCGGCCGAACGAACGGCACGGCGGGCTGAAACTCAGGCCTGCGCGAAATGAAAAGTAAAACAAGCGAAAATTCTGCTGAATTTCACAAGATTCCAGCAGCTACACATAAACAAAGAAATGCGTGAGTCCGCGTAATTCTTCCTTCACCGCCGTATCCATCAGAACTTGAGTTCGAAGCAAAATGAAGAATACTGCTAGCAACACTTGCAGTTCGATTCAGCGGCACTGCCCGGCGCTGATTCGGGCAAACCGCGACGCCTAACGTCTGAAAACCCCAGCTAATCAACACAAGGAAACTGCGACCATGTATAACCACATCGCTTTCATCGACAGCGGCGTCGAGAATGTTTCAGGGCTCGAAGCCGGCATGCGGAGCGGTGTGAAGGCGATTGTCCTCAACCGGCATGAGCCAGCGCTTGACCAGATGGCCCGGGCCCTCGAAGGGCGCAGCGGCGTCGCGGGGCTGCATGTCTTTGCACATGGTTCGCCCGGCGAGGTCGCTTTCTCGGCAGGACGGCTCACGGAAGAAACAATTGGCGATGCTGCAGCGAGCCTCGGCAGGATTGGCGCTGCACTGGCCGAATCCGCCACGGTGAAACTGTGGAGTTGCGAAACCGGTTCGGGCGCCGCCGGACAATCGTTTGTTTCGGCATTTGCCGACGGTTTGGCGCGGCCTGTCGCGGCGGCAAGCGGGCGCATTGGCGCTTCTGAACGCGGCGGAAGCTGGGAACTCGATTGCAGAATCGCGGGTGCAACGGCGGCATCTCCGTTGACTGCGCAGGCAATGGCCACCTACGCCGGGGTGTTCGTTGGCGATGTCGCCACCGTTGCAACCGATAACATCGTCCAATCGGCGGGTACCGACACTTTGTCCGTCTCCTCGACAGCCGCGATTCAGGCGGCTGACTTCTTTGACGGCGGCGACGGCAGCGACGCCATCGTGATCGCGGCGGCAGCTGGAGCCAGCATCGATTTGAGCGGCGCCGGCACATCGCCAACAACCGGTTTCCACAATTACGAGTCCCTGAGCTTCAACAATTCCTCGGGAACGAGCGCCGTTACATTGGACGCCGACCAATTTGGCGCCGGCCTTATCGCGGCAAATCTGGCGGTGAGCGGAACGTCGGCCACGCAGTCTGTCATCGTCAACAATGCGGCGAACTTCTCGGCGGCAAGCTGGACATTCTCGACCTGGACGTCCGGTACCGACCTTCTGACGATCAACGGCACATTGCTTGACGATATGATCACCGGCAGCTCGGAGAGCGATGAGATCTTTGGCGATGCCGGCAACGACACGCTCGATGGCGGCGCGGGTGCTGACGTGATGTTGGGCGGCGACGGCGACGATACCTACGTTGTTGACGCCGCATCCGATGCCATCACCGAGAACGACGCTGAAGGCGAGGACACGGTTCTCGCGAGCGTCAGCTATACGCTTGCGGATCACGTCGACAACCTGACCCTCACCGGCACCGCGGCCGATGCGACCGGCAACTCCGGCGACAACGTGTTGACCGGCAATGCGAGCTTCAACTCTCTTACTGGCGGCGATGGCAACGACGTTCTGGACGGCAGCGTTGGCCCTGACGAGCTGATCGGCGGTGCGGGCGACGACACCTACGTTGTTGACGCCCTCACAGACACGCTGACCGAAAACCTGGGCGAGGGCACGGATACGGTTCAGATTGGCGTCACCTTCACGCTCGCCGACCACTTCGAGAACCTGACGCTTACCGGGGTTGCCACCATCAACGGCACCGGCAACGGGGCAGACAACGTCATTACCGGCAACGGATCCGCCAACATACTGCAGGTCTCGCGGGCAATGACACGATCAATGGCGGCGGCGGCGCGACAAAATGTCAGGCGGCCTGGGCGACGACACCTATATCGTCGATACGCCAGGCGACACCGTGACCGAACTTGTGGGCGAAGGCACCGACACGGTGAGGTCGAGCGTCAATTTTCTGCTGGGCGCGAACCTTGAGAACCTGGTTCTCACCGGATCGGGCTCGATCAACGGCACTGGAAACGCATTCGACAACACAATCACTGGCACGACCGGAAACAATACGCTCAACGGCGGCGGCGGCGCCGACACGCTCATCGGCGGAACCGGAAACGACACCTATGTGATCGACAACATCAACGATGTTATTACCGAGCTGCCGGGTGAAGGCACCGACTCGGTGCAATCCACCATCACGCATGTGCTGGCGGACGACTTCGAAAACCTGGCGCTGACTGGATTCGGCGTGATTGACGGAACCGGCAACGGGGTTGCGAACACGATCATCGGCAACAGCGCGATCAACAACCTCATTGGCCTTGGCGGCAATGACACGATCAATGGCGGCCTCTCCGCCGACATCATGACTGGCGGCACGGGCGACGACACCTATGTCGTTGAAAACGCAGGCGATCAGGCAATCGAGCTTGCCGGCGAAGGAATCGACCTCGTCCAATCGGGCGTAACTCATACACTCTCCGACAATGTCGACAACCTCTCGCTCACTGGCGGCGGCGTGATCGACGGCACTGGCAACAGCCTCGACAACTTCATCAATGGCAACAGTTCGGTGAACATCCTGACGGGTCTCGACGGCCACGACACGCTAAACGGCAGCGGCGGAGCCGACACCATGATTGGCGGCGCAGGCAACGATACCTACACCGTCGAGAACGCCGGCGACGCTGTCACCGAACTGGCAAGTCAGGGAACCGATTTGGTTCAGTCTGCCGTGACATATACACTGACGCCCAACGTCGAGAACCTGACGCTCACCGGAGGCGCTGCCATCAACGGCGTCGGCAACGTTCTTGCCAATACGCTCGTCGGCAACACTGGCGCAAACACGCTGAATGGCGGCGCTGGAATCGACGCAATGTCCGGAGGCTTCGGTAACGACACCTATGTGGTCGACAATGTGGGCGACACGGTCACCGAACTCGCGAGCTCCGGCACCGATGCGGTGTTCGTGAACTACACCTACACGCTGCTCGCCAATTTCGAGAACATGACGCTGACCGGAGCCTTGGCGATCGATGGTACGGGCAACAGCGCCAACAACTACCTCCGCGGCAACGGCGCGAGCAACGTCCTGACTGGGCTGGGCGGCAACGACACGCTGAGCGGCCTGGGCGGACTCGACACCTTTGTTGGCGGCATCGGCAACGATACCTATATTGTCGACAGCAGCGACGATATAGTCGTCGAGTTGGCGGCTGAGGGCACGGACCTGGTTCAATCCAGCGTCACCTACACGCTTGTCGACAATGTCGAGAAGCTGACGCTGACGGGTGCGGCAGTCATCGACGGCACTGGCAACAACGTGGTCAACGTCATTACCGGCAACAGCGCATCCAATACGCTGACCGGTTTCGATGGAAACGATACGCTGAACGGCGGCGGCGGCGCCGACACGCTGGTCGGCGGCGGCGGCAACGACACATATGTCGTCGACAACGTGTCGGACATGACCGTCGAATTCGCCGGCGAAGGCACGGACACCGTACAATCGAGTATCACGATCGCTCTCGCCGACAACGTCGAGAACCTGTCGCTGACTGGAGGCGCCGCGATCGGTGCAACCGGCAACGACAGCGCCAACACGATGATCGGCAACACCGGCGCCAACACGCTGGTCGGCGCCTCGGCAACGACATCCTCAATGGAGGGGCTGGAAACGACAACCTAACCGGTGGCGATGGCAACGACACATTTGTCGTCGATGCCGCAGGTGACGTTGTTGTGGAGGCGGCGGGGCAGGGCGTTGATCTTGTCCAATCCTCGGTAACGTTCGTTCTCGCTGACAATTTCGAGAACCTGACCTTGACCGGCGCAGCCGCGGTCGACGGCACCGGCAACAGCGTCGCCAACGTCATCTCCGGAAACAGCGCGGCCAACGAGCTTCACGGCTTGGACGGAGATGACACGATATCGGGCGGGCTTGGAATCGACACGATGGAGGGCGGTGCCGGCAATGATGCCTACACCGTCGAGAATAGCAGCGATGTCGTGACCGAGCTTGCAGGCGAAGGAACCGACTCCGTCACGTCGTCCGTCACCTACACGATCTCCGCCAATGTCGAGAATCTGACGCTTTCGGGCATTGCCGCCATAGACGGAACCGGAAACGGTCTCGACAACACCATCACCGGCAACGCCGGCGTCAACACGCTGTCGGGCGGTGCCGGCGTCGACACCATCAATGGCGGTGGTGGCAACGACATTATCATCGGCGGCGCGGGCGGCGACCTTCTCAACGGCGGCAGCGCCAACGACGTGTTCGTCTTCACCAGTGTGACGGACAGCGGCGTCATCACGGATCTCGACCAGATCAGCGGCTTCGCCACGGGTGACGACCTCGATCTCTCGGCGATCGACGCCGATCTCGGAGCGGGCGGCGATCAGGCATTTGTCATCGATCTCGACTCGTCCTTCTCCACAGGCGAGATTTCGATAACCTTTGCTTCGGGGCATGCGACGGTCAGGATCAACCAGGATGCCGACAGCGACGCCGAGATGGCATTCGTCGTGCTGAACGTGGCCAGCCTTACCGGCACGGACTTCATCCTGTAGCCGCGGTACTTCGAGTTGAATGCGTGACAACAGCGAGGCTGATGGCGATCCCATCAGCCTCGACTTGTTTCGGCGCGGTTGACAGAACCAATTTCAGCAGGCGTGCCAGCCTTGGTTCGAGCCTGAGTTTCCCTGCTTCCTCGATCCCCCGCGCCGACATCTTCTTCGCCGTCTTCGCCAGAATATCGCGCACCTTGTCATCAGGATGTTTGGCGATGAATTCGGGCGCCTCGAATTCGAGGAAGACCAGACAAATCACATCTTCCAGCGTCTGCATGTCGGCATCGTATTTGAGCCGCTCCTTGCGCAAGAGACTAGACACTCGGGCGATCTCGTCCTCGCGATAACCTGCCTCGCGCATCAACTCACCGGTGCGCTTGGCATGATGCTGCTGCAGGTCCTTGCGCCATTGCAGATAGGCAACGCGGCCGTCTGGATAAGACTCGCGCGCAAGGATCCAGCGCTCGATATGCTGCGCCCGCGCCGCGATCCGCAGAAGCTCGCAAGCATCAGGCTGAAACCGCTCCAGCACCTCGCTCATCCGCCGACCATAGAGCAGCGCCCTCTGTGGCACGGGATCACTGGCATTCGCCGCATCGATTGCCGTGAAAACCTGATTGAGCCTCGTCTTCATTCGAATCAAAGCTTTCTGAGTTCGAGCGGTTCCACAGTCCCGAATTCGACATGCAAATCAAGAGACTTAAGGGGTTTCATATTTTTCCCTTGATTTACTGAAATTACTTAAATATGTAAACGAGAGAGTTGACGGGAGGGTTGAATGGCTGAACTGAGAACGATCGAAATCGATTTTGAAGTCCACAAAAAAATTGAGATGGAGCGTCAAAGTTTCGCGGAGATGCCCAATTCTGTGCTTCGTCGCTTGCTCAAAATTGACCCGCAGGAGTCTAGATCAAATGACTCCGCTCGATCAGCCCCGCAAACTGGAGGTCGTTCTTGGGCAGGTAAAGGGGTCATGCTACCTCATGGCACAGAGTTGCGAATGGAATACAACGGTCGCGTCTATTCTGGCCGCATCGAGAACGGCAGATGGTTCGTAGAAGGCAAGGCATTCAAGAGTCCGTCAGCTGCTGCGGGTGGTGTGGCTCTAACGAAAAGTGGCCTCCACCCCAGCTTGGATGGTTGGACATATTGGTACGTTAAACAGCCAGGCGAAACTGACTGGGCACCGATTGCCACGTTGCGACGTCGATAAGACGAAAGAGTCAGTTTTTCCACCGACGTGGTGCAACCGAACAAAAAAGAACGGCGAAATAGTTCGGAGTACCGCTCTCGAAACAAAAACCGAGCGGCGATTGAGGAAAGAAAGGGAGTCGATATGAATCCAGCTACATCAAAACCAATGGCTCAAATTTCCATACACGAAGATACCCTGGTTCAAATTTTACGACTAATACCAGAGTTCATGGGGCCTGACCGGTAACCGCCCATGTGCGGAAAGCCAGGGAGGCGATGCGTCCGGTTTCTGCCAGGAGGCTTCTCCAGGCATGCTGGCAGGCGTCGAGGATAGCCGTGTAGCTTTCGAAGACACGGTTGGAGAGATAGGTCTGGCGGAGGAACTGCCAGACGTTTTCTTGGGCATTGAGTTCGGGTGAAGCTGGCGGCAGCGGCGCGAAGCTGAGGTTGGCGGGTTTCTTGAGCTCTCCGGTGGTATGCCAGCCTGCCTGATCGGGGATAACGATGGCATGGGCGCCTGGGGCCACTTCGCGGGAGATCTCTTCGAGGTGTTTGTTCATGGCTTCAGTGTTGGCTTGCGGCATGATGAGAGCCGCACCGGTGCCGCGCCCGGGGCAGACGGCGCCGAAGAGATAAGCATTCTCGTAGCGCTGATCTTTTGGCTGGCGCGGACGCGATCCTTTCTCGGCCCACTGATAGACTTGGCCATTCTTCTGACCCACCCGCATCTCGTCCTGGAACCACACCTCGATGAGGGTGCCGGAGGCAAGTTCAGCGCGCAGCTTGGCGATCAGGTCCGGCCAGTCTTTTTTTATATGTTTCAATCGCTTCCGGCTTCTGCCGCGGATGCCGCGGCCTTGCGCTGATCCAGCTGTAGCCGAGCTTGTGCAGCCGCGCGCCAAGCCTGCTGCGCGAAAGATCGACCCCGAAACGCTCCGAGAGTTTGCGCTTCAAGTCGCAGCACCGCCAGCGCACCACGCCATCCTTCTCCGCATCGGGACCTTCGGCGATCCACTCCGCAAGCGCTGCATCGTGCTCGGCGCCAAGCTTCGCCCGCCCACCCGGCCCCTTGCGGTCAAGCAGACCGTCAGGCCCTTCCGCATTGAACCGGTGCACCCAGTCGCGCAGCGTCTGGCGGTCCATACCGGCAAACCGCGCCGCATCTCCCCGCGAGTAGCCATCGCACCTGGGCGGGATCGCGCGACGACCCCGCCAGCCGCCGAAGCTCAACCGCGTCGAAGTCCTTCCGCAATTCAACCGGCCGCCGCATCTCACCCTCCCGAATCACTCAGAGCAGAGCCTTGAATCACAGCCCAAGGCCGAGGAAAAGAGTCAGTCACGCCGCACTCTGGTATAAGACAAACGCCGAATGAATCTCTGGCGGAAGTAGTCGCTCGTCAAATCGGGGAAGCGGCGCATGCGTCCCAAAGGAGATCAATTTCTTATGTGGAGCCCAAACTCCAACTACTTGTCGTGTCCGGAAAGTACTCAGCAGTAGTGCTTGGAAGACGAGTGGTCGCTGACTCTCTTGGGAAGCTTTTTGGGCAGGTGATCGATGTCATGTCGACGGTTGCACCTGATGTTCTTGAAAAGCTGGCAGTCGTCGTTGAGAAGACAAGGAGATACATTTCGCGGAATCGAGACCAGATTCATCCAGGCAGTCCACATTTACGAACTTTGCAAACTCAGAGCGGATGGTTCGTGAGCCAATGCATCAGTTTCGTAGATTTAAAACGAGCGGTCAGAAGGCTCTGCTTAATCTCGCAGATTGAATTCGGCAAAGACGTCTCGATAGAACGAACGCCTAGGGCGTGTTGACCAATTGGATTCCCAAATCGCTTGAGGCGTGATTCAAGGCTGTTCTTTGAGGAGGACAGCGATGGTTCGCGGACTGATGTCGGACAAGGAATGGGCGTTTTTCAAGCCGTTTGTGACGGCGAAGGGTTCAAAGCGGGGGCGCCCAGCCGAAAACCATCGGCTTGTGCTTGATGGCGTATTCTGGATTTCCCGGACCGGCGCGCCGTGGCGCGATCTTCCCGGCTATTTCGGCAACTGGAACTCGGTTTATCAACAGTTCCGCCGTTGGTCGGTGTCCGGCGTGTGGGACACAATGCTGGAGGCGCTGAACGGCACGGGCGCAGTTCAAAGCAGCGTGCAGATGATCGACTCCACTGTCGTGCGCGCCCATCAGCACGCGGCTGGCGCAAAAGGGGGGCTCAAAACCAGGATATTGGGCGCTCGCGCGGTGGCCTCTCGACCAAGATCCACCTGAGAACCAACAGCATCGGGCTTCCCATTGCGATCACGCTCTCGGGCGGCGAAGTTTCCGACTATTCGGGCTATCGGCCGGTCATGGACGAGCCCGGCCCAGAACCAAAGGTTCTCATTGCAGATAAAGGCTACGATAGCGATGCCATTCGCGAGGACCTCGTTGAACGGGGCGCCGAGCCGGTCATTCCGCCGCGCAAGAACCGTAAAGTCCAGCTGCAAATCGATGGCTACATCTATGCCCTCAGAAACGTCATTGAACGTTGCTTCTCAAAATTGAAGCAAAGCCGCAGGCTCGCCACACGCTATGACAAAACCGCCGCCAGCTACATCGGCTTCGTGCTCATCGCTTCCGCACGGATTTGGATCAGACACTTTGTCAACACGCCCTAGACGTAAAAACTGACTGGAGAAAATTGGAGCAGGGCGAGGCGAAATCGAACGCCCGACCCTAACCTTGGCAAGGTTATGCTCTACCCCTGAGCTACGCCCGCTTGCGGCCCGGCGCGAGAGGTCTATGCGGCGGGCGGGCGTCTTATTGCGCAAGGCTGCGGCAAATGCAAGAAGAACCTCCCGCCCCGCATTGAATCCTAGGGAAAGACCCATGCCCGCCACCCGCGCCGATCTTCTGGCACGCCTCGAAAGCCTCGGGCTTCCGGCCACGACGGTCGATCACATCCCGGTCTTCACAGTCGAGGAAGCCCGCAAGGTCCATGGCGATATTCCCGGCGGGCATTGCAAGAACCTGTTCCTCAAGGACGAGAAGGGCGCGCTCTGGCTCATCGTTTGCCTTGAGGACGCGCAAGTGAACCTCAAAGCTGCTCCGGCCAAAATCGGCTCGAAACGCCTGACCTTCGGCAAGGCTGACCTCTTGATGGAGGTCATGGGCGTCGAACCAGGCTCAGTCACCCCTTTCGGCCTCATCAACGACATCCAAACCCGCGTTAACGTCATCCTCGATGAACCAATGATGCGCCACGAGATCCTGAACTATCATCCCCTCCGCAATGACGCGACAACCTCGATTTCGCCCAATGGACTTCTCGCCTTCATCCGCTCCTGCGGCCACCAGCCCCGCATTGTGGCGGTTTCGGAACCTTCGTTGTAAACTCCCCGCCACAACGCCACATAGAAATGAACATCAAGACTTCGCAGGACTGACATGGATAACCAACTGATCGGCGGCGGCGGAAACACGCCGCAACCAGGCTCCCTCATCAAGGACAGCGATGCCAAGTCCTTCATGGCCGATGTGATCGAAGCCTCGCGCCAGCAGCCTGTGCTTGTCGATTTCTGGGCGCCCTGGTGCGGCCCCTGCAAGCAGCTGACGCCCGTTCTCGAAAAAGTCGTGAGGCAGGCCAATGGCAAGGTGCGGCTCGTCAAGGTCAACATCGACGAGAACCAGCAGATCGCCCAGCAGATGCGCATCCAGTCGATCCCCGCCGTCTTCGCCTTCGTCGACGGCCAGCCCGTCGATGCCTTCATGGGCGCATTGCCCGAAAGCCAGGTGAAACAGTTCATTGACAAACTCGGCAGCATGGGCTCGCAGGCCGAGCAGATCGAAGCCGCCGTCGATGCCGGCCGCAAGGCTTTTGCGGAAGGCGATATCGAAGCGGCGGCCGGCATTTTCGGCCAGGTGCTGGGCGTCGACCGCGAGAATGCCGGGGCATTGGCAGGCCTCGCCCAATGCCAGTTGAAACTTGGAGACATCGAAGCCGCGAAAGCGACGCTGGCGCTGGTGCCGCCTGCGAAAGCCAACGACCCGAATGTGCTGAGCGCCAAGGCCTCGCTTGAATTGGCGTCCACACCTGTTGCGAGCGGCGAGACTCACCGTCTTCAGGCCGCCGTCGATGCCGATCCCAATGATTTCCAGGCGCGCCTCGAACTGGCCACGGCGCTCAATGCCGAAGGCCACCGCACCGAAGCCGCCGATCATCTTCTTTTCGTGGTGCGGAAACAGCGCGATTGGAACGAGGAAGCCGCGCGCAAGCAACTTGTGAAATTCTTCGAGGCCTGGGGTCCCAAGGACGAAGCCACCGTTCAGGGCCGCCGCAAACTCTCCTCAATCCTGTTCGCATAATCGCCCCATGACATTCCTCGACCGCTACAAGACGCCCAAGGATTTGCCGAAACAGCTGCGGGTGTTTCCGCTCTCGGGCGCGCTCTTGCTGCCGCGCGCCGATTTGCCGCTCAACATTTTCGAGCCGCGCTACATCCAATGGTGAACGACGCCATGTACAGCGAGCGGATGATCGGCATGATCCAGCCCGATCCAGCCTCGGGCGATGCCGGCGTGCCCAAGCTTCTCCGTGTCGGTTGCGCAGGACGCATTTCGTCTTACGCCGAAACTCACGATGGCCGGATGCTGGTCACGCTGACCGGCGTTTGCCGCTTCGTGATCGTCCGTGAGCTGAAGACCGATACGCCCTATCGCCAGGTGGTGCCGGATTTCAAACCTTTCGCCGCCGACCTCATGGTCGATTACGGTGCGAAGGATGTGAACCGCCCCGCGCTCATCAAGGCGTTCCGCGACTATCTCGAAGTCAACAGCATGAGCGCCAACTGGGATGAAGTCGACAGCGCGCCGACCGAAGTTCTGGTCAACACGCTCTCGCTCATGGCGCCTTACCCCGCAAGCGAAAAACAGGCCCTGCTCGAAGCGCCTGACCTCAAAACCCGCGCCGATGTGCTGGTCGCCTTGACCGAGATCGCCATCAGCCGCACCGTCGGCGAACGCAAGACGCTACAGTGATGTCAGTCCGCGAAACCGATTCCCGTTTGCTCGAACGCCTGGTCTGCCCCGTCACCAAGACGCGGCTCGAATACGACCATGAGCGCCAGGAGCTGATCTCGCGCGCCGCCGGCCTCGCCTATCCGATCCGCGACGGCATTCCGATCATGCTGGCCGAAGAGGCCCGCGAGCTTGGGCATGACTGAAGACTGGCCGTCCGAGCTTCGGCTCAAGGACAAGGGCGCAATACTTCAGGTCAGCTTCGAGAGTGGACTCTCTTTCGCCCTCGACGCTGAATTTCTCCGCGTCGAAAGCCCCAGCGCCGAAGTCAAAGGCCACGGCCCGGGCCAGGAGCAACTGGTCTCCGGCAAACGCAACGTCCGCATCTCCCGATTGGAACCCGTCGGCAACTACGCGGTGCGCATTATCTTCGATGACGGGCATGGCTCCGGTCTTTATACCTGGAGCTATCTCCGCGAGTTGAATGAAGCGCGCGAAGAGAAATGGAAAACCTATCTCGCCAAACTCGAAGCCCAAGGCAGAACGAGAGGGTAGAAGCGTTTCTCCCCCATCTTCGATGGGGGAGTGGCGCGGCACGCG
>JAAURV010000051.1 GCA_012032065.1 Hyphomicrobiales bacterium | reverse complement strand
AGGACTGGGACCTGCTCCTCGACTGGGCACAGGTGGGCGAGGCGAAAGTCTCGGCGGGGGCTGATCGATCTGAATCGTGCACCGAGCGACGGTGCTCGCGCGATCCCGGATGGATGTGACGGATCGCGCAATCGGCTTGTCGATCGGAGGAGCACGCTCTCCGAGGCGGACCGCTCGGGGCTGAGCTGGCCCGTGCGCGAGGGGCTCGTGCCGCTTTCGCAGTATGCGGACATTGTGGACCGGCTCACAGTCCGTTCGATGCAGGTCGGGTTGCGGTTCCGAGTCGAGCGTGAGCGTGCCGAGCTCGGCAGCGGGCTCGAACCCGCACAAGAAGAGCCAGCGAGCGCGATGGTCTTTGAGGCGATCGTCGACGCCTCGGGCGAGCGGGCGAGGCTGGTCTATCTGCGGGATGTCACCTTCGAGGCATACGAAGCAGGCGTTCGTGCGGTGGTGGAGAGCGACGACCCAGCCGAGCCCATGCCGGAGAGCGATGCGCCGGTGGAAGACGACGTCGCTGCCGAGCGCAAGCGTTTCGATGACGCAGTGGCGGTCACCAAAAAGCAGCTGGTCGATCTTCGCAAATCAGGCAACTCTTCCAAATAATCGCGCACGTTTCTTCTGGTTTCTTCCAAAAACGGATCGGGCGCGGCAGTTCCGGTGATTGTCAGCTTTCCGTACGATGCGGACAATTTTTCCGCCGCGCGCCGCCACCTCTTCCATGTTCGAGATGGTCTTTTCGTAAAGCTCGTCGCGCGGCGCGATGACGATGACGGGGACGTTTTCGTCCACCAGCGCGATCGGTCCATGCTTCAGTTCGCCCGCCGCATAACCTTCGGCGTGAATATAGGAGATTTCCTTGAGCTTCAGCGCGCCTTCGAGCGCGATCGGGAAGTTGATGCCGCGGCCGAGATAGAGCACATCGCGTGCGCGCGCGATCTCGCGCGCCACTTCGGAGATGTGTTTCTCCTCCTTCAGAATTTCCGCCATGTGGCGCGGCGCTTCGATCAACGCGCCGACAAGCTGCTTTTCCTGTTCGCGCGTGATGGTGCCGCGCAGCTTGGCGGCGAGGATGGCAAGGCAGGCGAGTGCCGAGAGTTGGCAGGTGAACGCTTTCGTGGAGGCGACGCCGATCTCGGGGCCGGCGAAGGTGCGGAGCGCGAGGCCGGCTTCGCGGGCAATGGTCGACTCCGGCACGTTGACGATGGCGATGGTCTGCTGGCCTTGCGATTTACAGTAGCGCAACGCGGCGAGCGTGTCGGCGGTTTCGCCCGACTGGGAAATCACGATAGCCAGGCCATCCTTTGGCAGCGGCGCTTCGCGATAGCGGAACTCCGAGGCGATATCGACCTCGGCCGGAAGCCTGGCGATCTTTTCGAACCAGTATTTCGAGGCGAGGCCCGCGTAGGACGCGGTGCCGCAGGCTGTGATGGTAAGCCGTGTCAGCGACTTGAAATCGAAGTCGAGGCCTTCGGGCACGCGGACCGCGCGCTCGGAGAAGTCGATGTATTCGGCGAGCGTGTGGCCGACGACTTCCGGCTGTTCCTCGATTTCCTTGGCCATGAAGTGGCGGTGATTGCCCTTGTCCACCATCATGGAGGAGGCTTGCGAGAAATTCATCGGCCGCTCGGCCTTGCGGTTCTTCGCGTCGTAGATTTCGCACGAAGTACGCGTGAGCACCGTCCAGTCGCCTTCTTCGAGATAGGTGACGCGGTTGGTGAAGGGGGCGAGTGCGATGGCATCGGAGCCCAGAAACATTTCGCCATTGCCATGACCGATGGCAAGCGGACTGCCTTTGCGCGCGCCGATCAGGAGATTGTCTTCGCTCTTGAACAGGATCGCCAGAGCAAAGGCGCCATCGAGCCGCTTCAGCACGTCGCGCACGGCATCGCGCGGGGCTTTGCCGTTGCGGCGCTCGCGGTCGATGAGGTGGGCAACGACTTCGGTGTCGGTTTGCGTATCGAACTTGGTTCCTTCCGCCGCGAGTTCGTCCTTCAGTTCGCGGAAGTTTTCGATGATGCCGTTGTGAACGATCACCACATCGCCCGCGGCGTGAGGATGCGCATTGGTTTCGTTGGCGGCGCCATGAGTGGCCCAGCGCGTGTGGCCAATGCCGGTCAGGCCGGCGAGCGGCTCTTCGCGGAGCTTGGCTTCGAGATTGCGGAGTTTGCCGGGCGCGCGGCGGCGCTCGATTCGGCCACTCTCGATGGTGGCAACGCCCGCCGAGTCATAGCCCCGGTACTCCAGCCGCTTCAGCGCTTCGACAATTCCTTCCGCCACCGGCTCCTTGCCGAGAATGCCAACGATGCCGCACATGGGTCTTCTCCTTCGATTATCTCTTCGCGCTCTTCCGCGCCTGCATGATCTCGCGGTAGCGCTTGGCCCAGCCTTCACGCACGCTCAACTCCGCCCGGCCGATCGCGAGCGCATCGGCGGGCACGTCTTTTGTCACCACGCTGCCTGCTGCAATGTTCACGCCATCGCCGATCCTGACCGGCGCCACAAGGGCCGTATTCGAACCAACGAAAACCCCGCTGCCGATTTCGGTCTTGTGCTTGGCGTAACCATCGTAGTTGCAGGTGATGGTGCCGGCCCCGATGTTGCTTTTGGCGCCTACCGTGGCATCGCCGATATAGGTCAGGTGATTGGCCTTGGCCCCTGCTCCCAGTGCTGCGTTCTTGATCTCTACATAGTTGCCGACATGGGCGTTGGAGCCGATATCAGCGCCGGGCCGGAGCCTGGCGAAAGGGCCGATGCGCGCGCCTTCCCCAATGGTAGCGCCCTCGATATGGCAGTTGGCGAGAATCTCCGCGCCGTCGCCCACCTTCACGCCCGGGCCGAAAACCACGTTCGGTTCGACGATTACGTCCTGACCGATTTGAGTGTCCGCCGAAAAGTAAACCGTGGACGGATCGACGAGCGTGGCGCCGCCAAGCATGGCGCGGGTGCGATATCGGTTTTGAAGGGCACCCGACACGTGGGCCAATTGGGTGCGGTCGTTAACGCCCATGACTTCGATTTCGCCGCAGGCCGCCACGCCGACCTTGCCCTTGGCTTTGACGACCAACTCGACCAGATCGGTCAGGTAGATTTCGCCCTTTGCGTTGTTCGGCCTGATCCTGGGAAGCGTTTGCCAGAGGGTCTTTGAGTCAATGGCAATTACGCCAGAGTTACAGAGCATTATCTTGCGTTCCTTGGGCGAAGCATCAAGCTCCTCCCGGATCGCCTTGATATGGCTTTTCGCTGCCGGGATCAGCCGGCCGTAGCCTTGAGGGTCGGCGGCTTCAAAACCAAGGACGGCCATTGGCGTGCCCCGGCCCAGCTTCGAGGCAAGCCCGCGAAGCGTTTCGCTATTGATCAGCGGCACATCGGCGTAGACGACGATGACGGTGCCGGAAAAATTCGAAAGATGATGCTTGGCCATCGATACGGCGTGGCCGGTGCCGTTTCGCTGCTCCTGAAGGGCGATCCTGCAATCCGGCACGAAGCGGCGCGCTTCGGCTTCGACTTCCGGCATGTTCGGGCCCGCGACGATGACCGTGCGGGCGGGTTCGAGCGGCTTGATCGCGGTCAAGACGTGGCCGAGCAGGCTCCGCCCCGCCGCCTTGTGGAGAACTTTCGGCACGGCCGATCTCATGCGGGTGCCCATCCCCGCCGCCAACACGACAACCGCGAATTGGATCATGCGACCTGTTTCATTCCGGATCAGTTGCCCTGGGGCTTGCACAAGAGGTTCCAGCCGTTTTCCCCGCGCTCCGTCACTGGTTCCGAGATATGGCAATTCTGTGATCAGATCATTAACCTGCCCCAGCTTGCCCTAACAGCCAATGCCGCATATGCGATTGGGCCATGAGCGATTTCCCAAGCGCCGATCTGGCGGGTGCGGTCCTGACCATCGATCTTTCGGCCATCCAGGTCAACTGGCGGACGCTGGCTTCACGGCGCCGAGGCGGAGTGCGGGGCAGCGGTCAAGGGCAATGCCTATGGCCTCGGCATCGAAGCGGTGGCCAAGGCGTTGTGGGAAGCAGGTTGCCGCACCTTCTTCGTGGCCCGGCCCAAGGAGGGCGAGGAACTGAGGGCGCTTGCCCCGGCTTCCACAATCTATGTTCTCGATGGGCTGTTTCCCGGCCAGGCGGAATTCTATGCGCGGCTCGACTTGCGGCCGGCGCTGATCGGCATTTCCGAGGCCCGCGAATGGGCGGCGTTCGGGCGGGTTTACGGGCGGAAGCTGCCCTGCGCCATTCACGTCGACACCGGCATTAACCGTCTCGGGTTTTCGCCGGCGGAGTACGAGGCGCTGCTCGACGACAGCTTCACCATGGACGGGCTCGCCCCTTCTCTCCTCATGAGTCACTTGGCCTGCGCCGACGACCCGCCGCACCCGCTGAACGCGAAGCAAAGGGATGCGTTCGCGCATGTTCGGTCGCGCCTTCCAGGCGTGCCGGCGAGTCTTGCGAATTCTTCCGGAATCTATCTCGGGAAAGGCTACACCCACGATCTCCTGAGGCCGGGCATTGCGCTCTATGGCGGGAACCCCCTGCCCGGTTCGGCCAATCCCATGCAGGCAGTCGCTCATCTCGAAGGCACGGTGTTGCAGGTGCGCGATGTCGCGGCGGGAGAAACAGTGGGTTACGGCGCGACCTGGACGGCAGGGCGGCCATCGCGCGTCGCTGTCCTTGGGGCAGGCTACAAGGATGGCGTGCCGCGTGCGCTGAGTTCCCGGGAACCTTCCGGCCCGGCGCATGTGTGGCTGGCGGACCGGCGCTGCCCGGTGATTGGGCGCATCTCGATGGACATGATGGCGGTCGATGTCACCGGCGTGCCCGAGGCGAAATGCAGCAAGGGCTCGCGCGCGGAAATTTTCGGCAACCACGTGGGCATCGACGAGACGGCGGCATGGGCCGGGACGATTTCCTACGAACTGCTTACCCGTTTGGGCAGCCGCTATGCGCGGTTATATTCCGGAACCGAATCGCAGAGGGCCAGGGCTTGAGCCAGGAGATGTTGCAGAAACCGGACGCCGCCGCGTCCTGGAACATCGCGGCGCATCTCGGCCGCGCCATCCTCAACTTGTTGCGCGAAATCGGGCTGGTGACGCTGTTTCTGAAGGACATGCTGGCGCAGGGGCTGACGCCCACCTTCTATCCGCGCCAGATCGCGGACCAGATGCTGAAGATCGGCTACAACTCGCTGCCCGTCGTCGGCCTCACGGCCTTCTTCACCGGCGGCGCGCTGGCGTTGCAGATTTATCTCGGTTCTTCGCGCTTCAATGCGGAGAGTCTTGTAGCTTCGATTGTTGCCCTGGGGATTACGCGCGAGCTAGGTCCGGTGCTCGCGGGCCTTATGGTGGCGGGCCGCGTCGGCGCTGCAATCGCAGCCGAACTCGGAACCATGAAAGTGACGGAGCAGATCGATGCGCTGGTGACGCTCGCCACCAATCCATTCAAGTATCTTGCGGCGCCGCGGCTCATCGCGGCGGTCATCACGATGCCGATCCTCGTGGCCATCGGCGACACCATCGGCATCATGGGCGGATACATCGTCGGCACGCGCTCGTTGGGCTTCAACGAATATGCTTATCTCAAGAACACCGCGGATTTCCTCAAGCTCGACGATTTCACCTCGGGCCTCATCAAAGCCGCCGTGTTCGGCTTCATCATTGCGGTGATGGGCTGCTATCACGGCTTCAACTCGAGGGGCGGCGCGCAAGGGGTTGGCCGGGCCACGACCAATGCCGTGGTTTCGTCCGCCATTCTCATTCTCGCGGCGAACTTCGCCCTGACATCGCTGCTGTTCGGGGACTGATTTGACGCCCCACATCGAACTCAAGGACGTGCGCAAGAGTTTCGGGCCGAAGCAGGTGCTCCGCGGACTGAGCATTGCGGTCAACAAGGGCCGCTCGCTGGTGGTGATCGGCGGCTCGGGCACGGGCAAATCGGTGATGCTCAAATGCATTCTCGGCATCATCCGGCCCGACTCCGGCGAGATCAATGTCGGCGGCGAAAGTGTCGTTGGACTACGTGGAACGGAGCGCGATCAATTGCTGCTTCGCTTCGGCATGTTGTTTCAAGGCTCGGCGCTGTTCGACTCGTTGAGTGTCTGGGAGAATGTTGCCTTCGGCCTCACCCATGGGCGCGGCGTTGCCCGGAGCGCCGCCAGGGATGTGGCCATCGACAAGCTGGCGCAAGTGGGGCTCACATCCGATGTTGGCGCGCTCTATCCGGCGGAACTTTCGGGCGGCATGCAGAAGCGCGTGGCGCTGGCGCGGGCCATTGCGGCGGACCCCGAGATCATCTTCTTCGACGAGCCGACAACCGGGCTCGATCCGATCATGGCCGATGTGATCAACAATCTGATCGTCGATTGCGTGAAACGGCTGGGCGCCACGACCATCTCGATCACCCATGACATGGCGTCGGCGCGGAAAATCGCCGACGATATCGCGATGATCCATCGCGGCGAAATCATCTGGCAGGGCGAGGCGAACCAGGTGAACAGATCCGGCAATGCCTATGTCGACCAGTTCATTCATGGCCGCGCCGAAGGCCCGATCCAGATGGATGTGCTGAGGCCCTGACGCGAAACGCCGCGATCATCAGGATCCGAGGCCGGCTAACTCGTTCCGGGCTGTCTGCCAGGATTCACCGGACGCAATGACGCAAGTCAGTCCCTGCGTATTGCTGGCCGTGATGGTCCATGTGCCTTCGCCGGACACGAAGAGTTCGACGAAAGCCGCCTCTCCGGTAATTCCCATGGCGAGACTGGAAGCGAACAGTTTGCGCATCTTCGCATCTCCTCTGAAGGCGTCGCGCCATTGCGATCACATGCGGAGAAACATGCGCCTTGGGCGCTGACATAAGCGTGACGACGAGCGTCAACACGCTGTCAGTTTCACGTCCGCCAGTCTTGGGCTAAGATTGCGCGCGCGCCGAGGGGCCAACTCAATTGGACATCTTGAAAGCATGACCACCGCCGATCTCATCGTCACCAACGCCCGAATACTTGCGATGGACAAGGCGCGGCCTCGCGCGGAAGCATTAGCGGTTTCGGGCAACCGGATTGTCGGGATCGGGACGGCGAGCGAAGTTGCGGCGCTTCGCGGCAAGCAGACTCGCCTGATCGATGCGGGCGGCAACACCGTCCTTCCCGGCATCATCGAAAGCCATCTTCACATTTTCGGCGGCTCGGTGGAACTCGACAGCCTGATGCTCAATGGCATCGAAGGATTTGACGCCATCGCCGGAGCCGTCGCGGCGCGGCGGACATCGCGGCGCGTGAAAAGACGATCTGCGCCACGGGCATTCTGCATGAGAGTTTCGGGCATGACATGCCGATCACGCGGCAGCTTCTTGACCGCATCGTGCCCGACCTTCCCTTCATCATGGTGTGCTTCGATCATCATACGATCTGGGCCAACACCCCTGCTCTTGCGGCGGCGGGCATTTTACACGGCCTTGCCGAACTGCCGCCCGGCAATGAGATCGCGATGGCCGCGGACGGCACTGCCACTGGCGAGCTCCGCGAAGCTGGCGCCTTCGCGCCGGTTCTCGATCTGCTCCCCTCGGGAGGGCGCGAATGGCTTGGCATGACGACGGGCCGTTCGCCTTCGCCGCCGGCCACTGCCGAACAGCGCCGCATCGACGAGGGCTTTCTCAAGCGCGGCATTGCCTATGCCGCTTCGCTCGGCATCACCTCGATGCACAACATGGATGGCAATTGGTATCAGCTCGAACTTGTCAAGGCGATGCATGACCGGGGCGAACTCGATACGCGCATCGAGGTTCCTTTCCACCAGAAAAACTTCTTCGCGCTCGAAGATTTGGACGAAGCGCTCGAGATGCGCTCGCAGTTCCAGGGCGACATGGTGCATTCGGGCCGGGTCAAGATTTTCATCGATGGCGTGCTCGAGTCGCTGACCGCATTGATGATCGACGACTATCCGGGCCATCCCGGCAACAGGGGTGCGCCGCTGTTCACGGCGCAAGAGTTCAATGCGGTGGCGCGCGCGCGACGCGCATGGGCTTCAGATCAGCGTTCACGCCATCGGCGACGGCGGTGTCAGGCGCACGCTCGATGGTTATGAGGCGGCGCGCAAGGCCAATGGCGCGCGCGACTCGCGGCATCGCATCGAGCATATCGAACTGATCGATCCCGCCGATGTGCCGCGATTGAAACAGCTTGGCGTTTGCGCCTCGCTGCAGCCGATCGTAGGCCTCGGCGTCCCCGGCAATCCGCAGGAGCCGACGCGTTCGCGCGTCGAGGGCAAACTTGGCTATGCCTATGCGTGGCAGACGCTCCGGAACACCGGCGCGGTTGTGGCCTTCTCCTCCGACTGGCCCGTCTCGCCGCTTAATCCTTTCCTCGGCATGCAGGCGGCGATGACATCGAAGCCGTTGAGCCCCGCGTCGGCGGACCAACGGCAAGGCTTGATGGATTGCCTGCACAGCTACACCGCCGCGGGCGCCTATCTGGAGTTCATGGAAGACCGCAAGGGAACTTTGAAGGAAGGCTATCTCGCCGATATCGCGGTTCTCGATCGCGATCTCGAAGCAACGCCGGCGGAGCAGATAGGCGAAACGAAACCGCTCGCGACCATTTGCGATGGACGGATCACCTTCGAAGCCTGAGCGCCGAAAGGCGCAATCGGAGAAAAACGGTTTTCCATGGGTCCCGCTTTCGCGAGGATGACGGTGTTGGGAGAGCGTAAGAAAGTGCGCGATGCGGCGCGTTATCGCCCCCACAAAGCCGGGGCGGGCTGAAACGTTCCAGCAAAAAGAAAGGCCGCCCTTGGGCGGCCCTTCCCGTGAGATGCCTGCAGCAGCACCCCAATTCCTCGAGCGTCAGGCCATCGCTCCCGCGCGGCTGACGATCCGGACGAGGTTTGCTCCGCAAGCAGTGAACTCACTCGACATCGGATCACCTCCTTTCAGTTGTTAAGACCAGCACCAATATGACGCGGCTCGCAACCAAAAGGAAGACCCCTTTTTTCACGCGGCGGGTTTCACCTCGATCTTCTTCACCTGCGTCTTTGCCTGTGGCGCCTTGGGCAGAACCACCTTCAAGACGCCCTTCTCGAAGTCAGCGGCGATTTTGTCCGCTTCGACGTCCACGGGCAGCGCGAAGGAACGCTCGAACATGCCGTAGCTCCGTTCGAGGATGCGCAAGTTCTTGTTGCCGCCTTCCTGGCGCTCCTGCTTTTTCTCGCCACGGATGGTGAGCATGCCGTCGCGAAATTCGACGTCGACGTCCTTTGCATCGACGCCCGGCAGCTCGGCCGTCACTTCAAGCGCTCGCCGGTCTCGGAATGATTGATCGTCCACGCCCGCAGCATGCGGCGTGCCTGGCGTTTCGATCCGCGGCCAGCCGCGGCCGAAGTCGCGGAACACCTGATCGACATCGCGCCTAAGGCTGTCGAAGAGATCGCCGCCCGTGGCGCGTCCGAAAATGTCGGGAAGGAAATGCTTTGTCATGTGAACCTCCAGTTTTCTGTTTGCTCCCCGCCTTGAATGAAATGTGGGAGCCTGGAGGCGGATTTTCATTGACCGAGATCAAAAGCGAGCCCGCGAATGGCCGCGGGCTGGTGCTCATCCACCCATCGCCTGGGGCTTGTCGCGGCAGGGCCGCTAGTGATGCAATGGACGCATTGATGTGGCGTCCACGCCGCATAACGCCATCGATTGCTTCCCAACGTCTCTGCGCCGGACGGCTAGGCTGTCAATGCTTTGCGCCCTTGGGCGCGAACCGGAGGCTTGGCATTGATAGCCTTGCCTTCCGGTGCGACCATGAAAAGAGCAACCGGTGAAGCCGCCCTATTTCATCAGTTCGGTCCAGATCGCCGTGTACATTTCGTTGACTTCCGGCGGGCAATTCAACTGGAACTGGCCCTTGTCCGCAAACTCAGCCGGAACATTCACCTCCGGCGCGGTCTTCATGTCTTCTGGCATGAATTGCTCGGAACCCTTGATGCCGTTTGCATATCTGGCGAAGGCCGAAATCATCGCGGCGTTTTCCGGCGCCATGATGAAGTTCATGAACAGCTTGGCGTTGTCCATGTTCTTGGCGTCTTTCAGGATCGCGAGGTTGTCCATCCAGATTGGATAGCCTTCCTTGGGATAGCCGTAGACCACGTCGCCCTTGGTCAGAAGCCTGATGCGGAAGGTGGAGCCGTTCCAGTTGACGGCGGCGGCATAGTCGCCCTTCGGCATTTTCTCGACATTGCCGTAGTCCATGGAAATCCACTTGGGCTTCGCTTCCATCAGCTTGTCGCGCACCTTCTTCAAGACTTCCTTGTCGTTGGTGCAGAATTCGCCGCCGACATATTTGATCGCGAGGTTCATCACGTCGACCATTTCCGGAACGACATTGATCTTGCCGACGAGTTCGGGCGGCGGATCGAGCCAGATGGCCGAGGTGTTGGGGTCGCCCTTGTAGATCTTGGTGTTGACGGCCACTCCGGTCGTTCCCCACTGCCAGGGCACGGTGAACTTGCGGCCCGGATCGAACGGCACATCGATCCATTTCGGGTCGAGGTTCTTGAAGTTTTCCATCTGGTCGGGCCGCGCCTCGAGGATCAGGCCTTCCTGCACCCAGATCGGCACGAAGCCCGCCGACGGAACCACGATGTCGAAACCGTGGCCGCCTTGGCGGATCTTGGCAAGGGCTGCGTCGTTCGAGTCGTAGTCGGTGACGGTGACCTTGACCTTGTGCTGCTCTTCGAACTTCTTGATCAGATCGGGAGCGGTATAGTTGCCCCAGTTGAAGATGTTAAGTTCGCCTTCCGCCAATGCGGCGCCAGCACTAACCAGCATCGCAGCTCCGGCGGCGAAGGCCATCAAAATTCGCTTCATGCTACTTCCTCCTGTTGTCTCAAACGCGTTTGCGGTTCACCAAGAAAAACACCGTTACGATCAGCACCGACAAGGCGAGGAACACCGTCGATATGGCGTTCATCTCGGGGCTGACGCTTCTCCGCAATTGGCCCAGCATATAGGTGGGCAAGGTGTCCTGGCCACCAGATTTCACGAATTCGGTGATCACCACATCGTCGAGCGAGATGACGAAGGCCAGCATGAAGCCGGCGAGTATGCCGGGCCACAGTAGCGGAAAGGTCACGCGCTTGAAGGCCTGCCATGGCGTTGCGTAAAGATCGGCGGCGGCGCGTTCGAGTGTCGTATCCATGCTTTCGAGCCGCGCGCGGATGGGGAGATAGGCGAAGGGAATGCAGAAGGCGGTGTGGGCGAGGATCAGATAGCCGAGGCCCGAATAGCCGCTCCACACTTTGATGCGGCTGAAGAGGATGAGCAACGCCACGGCGGTGACGATTTCCGGAACCATCAAAGGTTGGTTGATGAAGGCGTATTTGAAGGTGAGGCCGCGATAAGGGGCGGTGCGCGTCGTCGCCAGGGCGGCCATGGTGGCGCAGATGCTGGCGAGGACCGCCGCCCAGGCGGCAATCCATAGCGAGCGCAGCGAGGCTTCGCGTACATCTTCGTTTGCCATCGCCTGCTCGAACCAGCGCAGCGACGGCCCGCCCCAATTCACGAAGGAGTCGCTGCCGTTGAAGGCGAAGACCACAAGGGTGGCGATCGGCAGATAGAGCAGGAAGAAGGTCAGCATGGCAATGAAGGTGAAGCCCGGCAGCTTCTTGATGGCAAAGCCTCTAGCCATGAGCGCCGCCCTGCTTCGAGGCGGTGCGGGCATAGAACAGGAGTGCTACCATCACGATCGCCATCAAGGTGATGGAAAGCGCCGCTCCCAAAGGCCAGTTGCGGCCCTGGCCGAATTGCAGATCGATTAGATTGCCGAGCATCAGGTTCTTGCCGCCGCCGAGCACGCGCGGCGTTACGTAAGCGCCGAGCGCGGGAATGAAGACCAGGATGGAGCCGGCGATAATGCCGGGCTTCACCAAGGGAACGATCACGCGCCACAGCACTTGCAGCCGCGTGGCGTAGAGATCGTAGCCCGCTTCGACCAGGCGGAAATCGATTTTCTCCATGCTCGCATAAAGCGGCAGCACCATGAGCGGCAGATAGACGTAAGTCATGCCGATCATGATCGCGGTGTTGGTGAACATAAGCTGGATCGGCGCGTCGATGATGCCCAAGCTCAAGAGCAGCGTGTTGAACAGACCTTCGTTACGAATCACCTCCATCACCGCGTAAGTGCGAATGAGCAGGTTGGTCCAGAATGGAATGGTCACGAGAAAGAGCCAGATGTCCCTGCTCTTCTCCGGCCGCGTGGCGATAAAATAAGCGGTTGGGAAACCGACCACGAATGTGGTGAGCGTGGTGAGGAGCGCGAGTACCGCGCTTCTCCCGAATATCCTGAGATGCGTGTCCGACCACGTCACCGTGTCGTCGAAAATGTCGCGCTGGAAGAGTACGCCGAACCATCCGTCGAACGAGAATTGCCACGGCTTCACGTCGCCGTAGTCGCCCTTGACCATGAAGGAATAGACCAGGACGATGAAGAGCGGGCCGATGGCCGCGACGAAGATGATGAGAAGTGTGGGCGCCGAGAGCAGCCAGCGGTTGGCGATGTCGCGCCTGCGGGCAGCATTCTCGAAATCCGCGGCTTGGCCCATCGTCTAGTCTCTCAGAACTTGCGCCGCGCCGTCGTCGAAGGCGACGCCAATTGCCGATCCGATTTGCGGGTCACCGCTTCCCGCCTTGGCGTTCTGCCGCCGGACGATGAACCCGCCGCCATCCTTGAGACGGATGTGATAATGGGTATCGGTGCCGAAATAGACCGCGTTTTCGAGAGTCCCTACCAGCGTGGCGCTCTTCCCTCCGGCTATGAGCCGCGCGTGTTCGGGGCGGACGACCACCGTTACTTTTCCGCCCGAGACTTGCCCTTCAGGCAGGCCCGCTTCCACGACCGCGCCGGACTTGAGCTTGACGCTCGCCGCACTGCCCTTGCGTTTCTGGATTTCGCCATCGAGGAAATTGGTTTCGCCGATGAAGTTGGCGAC
>JAAURV010000050.1 GCA_012032065.1 Hyphomicrobiales bacterium | reverse complement strand
ATCGCCGGCAAGGCCTGGCCCAATCCGCTTAGCCAGGGCGCGCATGTGATGACCATGAGCACATACAAGAGTCTTGGCGGGCCGCGGGCGGACTGATCGTGACCAACGATGCGGGCCTCGCCGAGAAGCTGGATGCCATCGCCTTTCCGGGGCTCACCGCGAATTTCGACGCGGCGAAGCCGGCGGCGCTTTCCATGACGCTGCTCGACTGGCGGGTTCATGGCGAAGCTTATGCCAAGGCAATGGTGGAGGCGGCCACGTCTCTGGCGGATGCGCTCAAGGCGGAAGGCGTGCCCGTCTTCGAAACGGCGATGGGCGCCACGCAGTCGCACCAGTTCGCTATCGAGGCAAAACAATATGGTGGAGGTCAAGCCGCCGCCAAGAATCTGCGCAAGGCCGGGTTCCTCGTGTGCGGCATCGGCCTTCCGGTTGATGAAGTGAATGGCGACATGAACGGCTTGCGCTTCGGAACCCCGGAAATCGTGCGCTGGGGCATGACTGAGGCCGATATGCCGAGGCTCGCGAAACTCATAGCCCGCGCGCTCGAAACCAACGATCCCAAAACGCTTGCCGCGGAAGTGGCGGCGTGGCGCAAGAGCTTCGACAAGATCCACTACGTCAATTGACCTACCGGTCGATGTAGTTATCTTTCACCAGACTCGTGATTGTGGGATTTGTCCCCGACAGCGGATTGTCCGGATTCCAGGCAAGTTTCGTTTCATAGAAGCGTGCGGCGAGTGCGTCGTACATGAGCAGCCGCCCGGCCAGGCTGTCGCCAATGCCCAAGATTTCCTTGATGACTTCCATCGCCTGCATGGAGCCGAGGATGCCGGGAAGCGCGCCCAGGACCCCCGCTTCTTCGCAGGCCGGAAACAGGCCGCGCGGCGGAAGTTCGCCCATCAAGCAGCGGTAGCTGGGGTAGGGCGTTCCATCCGCCATTTTCTCGTGCGGCTTGAAGGTGGATATCTGTCCGTCGAACTGCCCGACCGCGGCCGATACAAGCGTTTTCTTGGCGAAGTAGCAGGCGTCGCTGACGAGGTAGCGAGTCGGGAAGTTATCGCAGCCATCCGCTACGAGATCGTACTGGCCCACCAGTTCCAGCGCGTTGTCGGCCGTGATGCGGAAGGGATGTTCGATCACGTTCACATGCGGGTTGATGGCCCGGAGCATCGCAGCAGCACTTGCGGTCTTCTTCTCGTCCACGCGCTCGGTCGTGTGAATGACCTGCCGCTGAAGATTGGAGAGCGACACCGTGTCGTGATCGACGATGCCGATCGCGCCAACACCTGCTGCCGCAAGATAGAGAAGCATCGGCGCGCCGAGTCCGCCCGCGCCGATGACCAGAACCTTGGCGGCCTTGAGTTTGTTCTGCCCGGGACCTCCCACATCGAACAGCACGAGATGGCGCGCGTAACGTTCGATCTCTTCCGGCGAGAGCGCCATCAGCGATGTCCCGAAGACCCGAAGCCGCCGGCGCCACGCGCGGTCGTTTCGAGACCGGAAGATTCGCGCCAGGTAACCCGCGATACCGGCGCCACAACCAATTGAGCGATGCGGTCGCCGCGCGCGATTTTCACCGGCTTGTCGCCGTGATTGATCAGCGGCACCTTGATCTCGCCGCGATAGTCGCTGTCGATGGTGCCCGGCGCATTCAGCACGGTCAGCCCATGTTTCACCGCAAGCCCGGAGCGTGGCCGCACCTGTGCTTCGAAACCTTCCGGCAACGCAATGGCGATTCCCGTCGGCATCAGACAGCGCGTGGCGGGCGCCAGTTCCGCGTCCGCGGCAGCGCGAAGATCCATGCCCGCGGCGCCCGCCGTTTCATACGCAGGAAGCGGGAGTCCATCGCCATGCGGCAGTCGCTGAATGGCAACCGAAACCATCATGAAATCAGCTTCGCAAAATGCGCCATGAGTTTCTCGGCCACATGAGCCTTGCTCATGCGCGGCCAGCTTTCGACGCCGTTCGCGGACACGAGATGCACCGCGTTCTGATCGCTGCCGAACACATCGCCCTTGGCGCTGACGTCGTTAGCGACGATGAGATCGCAGCCCTTCGATGCGAGCTTCGCCTTGGCGTGTTCTAAGACGTTCTCCGTTTCCGCCGCGAATCCGACGACAAGCTTGGGCCGCTTGGATTTGAGCGACGCGATGGTTTTGAGAATGTCGGGATTCTCGGAGAGAATCAGAGTGGGCGCGTCTTTGCCGCTCTTCTTGATTTTCTCGTTTGCGGCTGACTCGACTCGCCAATCCGCCACTGCGGCGGTGAAAATCGCAATGTCGCAGGGCACTTCCCGCTCGACAACTTTCAGCATATCGCGCGCGCTTTCGACGGGCATCACTTGTGCGCCGGGGGGCAACGGCAAATGTACCGGACCCGAAACAAGCATCGTTTCCGCTCCCAAATCCACGGCGGCGGCGGCGAGCGCATAACCCTGCTTTCCCGAGGAATGATTGGAAATATAGCGCACCGGATCGATCGGCTCACGTGTTGGACCCGCCGTGATCAGCACTTTCTTTCCCGCGAGCACGCGTGGGTGCGTCGCGAGACTTGCGCGGATTGCGGCAACGATTTCGTCCGGCTCCGCCAAGCGTCCCGGCCCATATTCGCCGCAGGCCATGTCGCCGTCATTTGGGCCAACGATCAACACGCCATCGGCGATAAGCGTTTTCAGATTGCGTTGCGTCGCCGCATGCCGCCACATCCGCACATTCATTGCCGGCGCCATCAACACGGACTTGTCCGTCGCGAGCAGCGCCGTCGATGCGAGATCGTTGGCGATCCCGTGCGCGAGCTTCGCCATAAGATCGGCGGTTGCAGGAGCAACGACCACGAGATCCGCGGCGCGCGACAATTGAATGTGCCCCATCTCGGTTTCATCGGTGAGGCTGAAGAGATCGGAATAGACCTTGGTGCCCGCGAGACTCGCCACGGTGAGCGGAGTCACGAACTGCTCCGCCGCCTTGGTCATGAGCGGCACCACCTTGCAGCCCTCTTTCCCGAGCAGCCGGATCAGCTCGAGACATTTATATGCCGCGATGCCGCCGCCGATCACCAGGAGAACCGATTTTCCCGAAAGCGAAGTCATGATGCCAGTATGCTCCCTAACGCCTCAGGTGGCGAGGTTGAAGGCGATGACGACGAGCGCCACCGCGCCCGCGATCACCGCGTAGCGCTGGAGCCGCGAGGCCTTGAGCTGGGCGAGCGCCAGATCGCGCGTCGTATCCCTGTCAAGCTTGATGCCGCCGGTCTGCGCCATTTCGGCCAGCATATGGGTGGCGCGCTGTGCCTCTTCCAGCATGGTGGGAAGCTGGAAGGCGGCGCGGCCCAAGGCGAGCGCCCCGTCCGCCACGTCTTCGATCTTGCCGATAGGCCCGAGCCTGCGCTCGATCCACTGCTTCACCACCGGCTCCGCCGTCACCCACATGTTGAGATTGGGGTTGAGCGTGCGCGCCACGCCCTCCACCACAACCATGGTTTTCTGGAGCAGGAGAAGTTGCGGCTGAGTGGTCATGTTGAACTGTCCCGTCACTTCGAAGAGCTGGGTCAGAAGCCGCGCCATGGAAATCTCGGACGCCTGTTTGTCCATGATCGGTTCGCCGACGGCGCGCAGCGCCTGGGCGAAATTATGGGGATCCTGATCGCGCGGCACATAGCCCGCATCGAAGTGCACGCGCGCCACCCGCTCGTAGTCGCGCCTGATGAAGCCGTAGAGAATTTCGGCGAGGAACATCCGCTCCTTGGGGCCGAGCCTGCCCATGATGCCGAAGTCGACCATCACCAGTTTGCCGCTTGCGTCAACGAACAGGTTCCCCGGATGCATGTCGGCGTGGAAAAACCCATCGCGGATGGCATGGCGGAGAAAGCTCTGGATCACCGTGTCGCCCAGCGCCTTGAGGTCGACGCCCCTGGCGCTCAGCGTTTCGAGATCGGAGATTGGCGTGCCGTCAATCCATTCCGTCGTCAGCACCTGTTTGGCGGTCAGCTGCCAGTCGACGTTGGGGAGGCGCACGCCCGGGTCATCGGCGACGTTCCGGGCCATCTCCGAGATCGCCGAGGCCTCCATGCGCAGGTCCAGCTCCAGTTTCATCGATTGCTCGAGCGTGGCCACCGCGGCCACGGGGCGAAGCCGCCGCGCTTCGGCGCTGAACCGCTCCATCAGCCGTGCGGCAAAATAGAAACTCTGCACATCGGCGGCAAAGCGCTTCCCGACGCCAGGGCGCAAAATCTTAACTGCAACGTCAAGATTTTCAGTGGTCTTGGCGCGGTGAACTTGGGCCACTGAGGCCGCCGCGACTGGCTCGCCAAACTCCCGGAACAACTCCTCAACCGGCTTTCCGAGGTTAACTTGAACGGCAGCTTTTGCCTCAACCATGCTGAAGGGCAGCAGCCGATCTTGAAGCGCTTTGAGCTCGAAAGCCCGCTTCGGCCCCACGATATCGGGCCGCGTCGCCAGGAACTGGCCGAGCTTGATGTAGCTCGGGCCGAGTTTCGAAAGAGCCGCCGTCAGCCGGCTTTGCGCATCGCCCGAAACCGGCCGGCCACCGAACCCTGCAATTCTCAGCGCCAGCCGCGCCGGTACGGGAAGCTCCGCGATTTGCTCGGGCTGCAAGAGAGCATCGTAGCGCGCCAGCGTGCGTCCCGCTTTCAGAAGCCGCCAGACATGCACGAGACTCGTGATCATCAGGTGCGCCATCCGGAATGGATGGCGGCAACGCCGCCGGTCAGATTGCGATGCGTCACTTGCGAGAAGCCGGCCTCGCGGATCAAACTTTCGAATTTGAACTGGTCCGGAAAGGTGCGGATGCTCTCGACCAGATAGCGGTAGGGCCCGCCATCGCCGGTCACCACCTTGCCCACCGCCGGGATCACCGCGAAGGAATAAGCATCGTAGATCTTGTCGAGAAACGGCACATCCACTTTCGAGAACTCGAGGCACAGAAAACGCCCGCCCGGCTTCAACACGCGAAACGCCTCGGCCAGCGCTCTCTTTATATGTGTGACATTGCGGATGCCGAAGGCGATCGTATAGGCATCGAAGCTCTGGTCCGGAAAGGCAAGCTGCTCGGCATTGCCGACGGTGAAATCGCAAGACCGCGAAAGCCCCTCGCGCTCCGCCCGCTTTCGTCCTTCGCCCACCATCTCGGGCGAAATATCGGCGACGGTCACCCGCGTACCCGCACCTCCGGCCCGCACAATTCGAAACGCGATGTCGCCCGTGCCGCCCGCCACATCGAGCACGGAAAAGTCCCGCGCCGATTTCGGCGGATTGAGCAGGGTGACGAAGTCGTCTTTCCACAGCCGGTGGAGGCCGCCCGACATCAGATCGTTCATCTGGTCGTAGCGCTCCGCCACCTTGGCGAAGACCTCGTTGACCAAACCCTGCTTCTCGCGCTCTTCAACCGTGCGGAAACCGAAGGCGGTGGAATGGCTTGTCGTCTCATCGTTCATGGGCGGCTCTTTAGCCCATCGCCCGTTGCAATTCCATCGCCGCTGGATTCTACTCTTAACCATGCCGGAACTCCCCGAGGTCGAAACTGTCATGCGAGGCCTCAAGCCCGTGCTCGAAGGCCGCCGCATCGAAGGCGTGCTTCAGCGCCGGAAGGACCTGCGCTTTCCGCTGCCGGAGAACTTTTCTGCGCGTCTGGAAGGCCGCCGGGTGCTCGGCCTCGCGCGCCGCGCCAAATACATTCTCGCCTCCATCGAAGGCGGCGACTGCCTGCTGATCCATCTCGGCATGACCGGCCGGTTCACGGTTTTGGAGCAGGGAGGCGGCAAGCGCGGCATCGGCGAGTTCTATTACGAAGGAGAGCCTGTGCCCGATGGAGAAGGCCCACACGATCATGTGGTCTTCGCAATCGAAGGCGGGCAGCGTGTTGTCTACAACGATCCCCGCCGCTTCGGCATGATGGACCTGTTTCCCGAAGCCGATGCGATCTCCCACAAGCTGCTTCAAGGCATTGGCGTCGAGCCGCTCGGCAACGAATTTTCCGCATCCACTCTGGCGAATGCTTTCCATGGCAAGAAGGCGCCACTCAAGGCGGCCCTTCTCGATCAACGGATCGTGGCGGGCCTCGGCAATATCTATGTGTGCGAGGCCATGTTTCGCGCGAGGCTGTCGCCGCGCCGCAAAGCCGGAACCCTGACAGGCCGCCGCGCCGATCCGCGCCGGCTCGATGACCTCGTCCGCCACATTCGAGATATCCTCAACGAGGCGATCACTGCCGGCGGCTCGACGCTTCAGGACTTCGCCCAAACCGATGGCAGCCCTGGAACCTTCCAGCAGCGCTTCCAGGTCTATGACCGCGAAGGTGCGCCGTGCTCCACGGCAGGCTGCACCGGTCACATCCGCCGCATCGTCCAGTCGGGCCGCTCCACCTTCTTTTGCCCCGTTTGCCAGAAATAGAAGTTTCACGAATCGTGGAAGTAATTTTTTGGAAGAGGGAGGTTTTGGGCCCTGTTTGCGCTCGGCCAACGCAGAATCTTGAACGCAGTGGATGCAGCGTTTGACCGGACGCCGGAGGAGTCCAAGCTCGAATTTGAGCGGGCAATTTCGATTGACGGCAAAGAGGTGACGGCGTTCGAATCAGCCTTTGCTGCACATGCGGGCGTGAGACGAATGAAGGGCGGGACTTTCGCCGATTTGTTTCATTCGGGATTTCTAGAATCCTGAATCCGGCTATCCGATGCCCATGACGATTGCTTCAACAAGGAACTAAGAACGCCACCCGCCGCCACGCCCAGGGTGGTCCTGATCACTCTGGAGCTGAATGAGTTTGGCATGAATCGGTCCGGCCATGGAGAGAGTTTGATTGGTTCCATGTAACCCCAAGCCGCTTTTGGCCTGTCATCCCCGCGGGAATCGCGAGCGCAAGCGCGGGTTGGAACCCGCCCCTCAGCTTCGATGAAGCCAATGGGGCTTGGAAATGGATGTTGGCGAGCGCCGGCGCGCAGCCTTCGAGTTTGCCTTGACCGATCGATGGGTCTCCTCTCGCGAGGCGCGCTTGTGTGTGTGCGGTTTGCCTGCAGTGACAAACCTGGCGAGAGACTGAAGGCCTTCGATCGCAGCAATCCAGGTGAACCTTACGGTTGCAAGCGAGAACACCTCCGCCCCTCGGATCATTTCCATAATGTTCGAAGAATGCGCCACCGGTACCAGGATCGGGTTCGAGTGCGCGCTGCACTTGGTCACGTTCACCGCCGGAGACCAGATAGGAAGGCAGCTGCGCCGTCCAAGGAGGCGTACTGCAATTCCGCAATCTTTGAGGTGCCGAAGTACGCAACGTTAACCATGATACAGTAGGGTAACGGAGTGCATCTTGGGTCAAAATACTCCTCATGTGAAACATGAAAAATAAAGCGGCATGCGTCATTGCCGTTTCGAAGGCAGCTTAAATTTTCGCAATGACGTTCGGAAATGACAGGGGATCAATATTTTAGAGGCGAATAAGCCTCGATTTCAAAATCAGATTAAATAATTTAGAATCAATATGTTACATCGAAAATAGAAGTTAGATTATCAATTATCTGAAGTGAATTTCATGTTCTTCATTTAAAAAGCGAGAAATATTGAGGCATCGGCAGACGGATATAATCTCGTCGTCGCAGAGGTCTTCCAAGGGCACATCTTTCCGCCTTCGGTGGACTGATACTGAAGACAATCTGGTTAACATATTGTTATCATAAGCGGGAATTGCAACAGATGCGACTTTTCCGTTCACTGCATGGCGAAATCTATCTCTTTGAGAAATTGGAGGAAGGATGGCGATAGTGATGAAATCAATTGCAAAAAGGCGGCGGGCCTCCCTTGAGTCAGGAAGCGGATTTCGAAAACGTGGTTGAATCGGCTCAAAAACTTCGCGCAACCATGTCGTGCGCGGCATGGCGTTCGAGCTGTCTTGAACTGTGAATCAAAAAACGGCCGAGATGGGCCGGGCGGATCAATCCGGGTGAACCACGCCCTTCTTGAGGATGAGGTTGCCATAGAGGCGCCGCTCGCCCGAAGCTACGATGGCGAAGGCGGCGCGGACCCGCGAATAAAATGCATCGCCGGTTAAAACCGAGAGTTGGTGTTTAGGCTCGCGCCGGGCAATGACCGCCTCGAAGTCGGCGAACACCGGCTCGCGCGCTGCCGGGTCGTTGTAGGCTGCGGGACGGTAGGCAGCGTGAGGCACCATCTGATCGAGCGGCATCACCGAGAGAATGGCGTCGGCGATCAAGGGGGCGCCGTGGCCGTCCATCCGCACCAGGCGCTTGGCGTGCTCTTCGGCGGGATAGTTGGCGTCCACAATGGCGATCTCGTCGCCATGTCCCATGGCCCGCAACACGCGCAGGAGCTCGGGGCCGAGCAGGGGATCAATGCCCTTCAGCATCAGATTGTCTCCTTGAACAGAATGTCGCGGTCGATCATGAAATTGGCGAACAGCGGCAGGCTCGCGGCCCCAAGCACGCGAGCCTCGGCGCCGATCGAACCCTCGTAGATATCGACGGGCTGATTCCCATCAGCGGCAAGCGCTCCAAAACCTGCCGGGTCGCGGCCGCAAGCCGCGTTCGGACGGCAGGCGGCATGGCGCCGTCGATGACCACGGCGCGGCATTCGAGAACCGAGCAAACCCCCGCCGCGGCAATCGCCAGGGCTTTCGCCGCGGGGCCAATCCAGCGCTGCAACTCCGCCTCCGCCCCGCTCCAGTCGGTGGTGTTCCGCCACAGCATGTCGGGGTCATGCTTCGCCTTGGCGAGAAAGCGCTCGAGCCCATGGAACGATGCCTGCCTGATCAGCTGCTGGGTGCTTCCGGGGGCTTCGCCGGGGATGGGGAAGGACCCCAGTGCCCCGGCGTTGCCTCCCCGCCCCTGGTACAGATTTCCGTTGATCACGATGCCGCCGCCGGCGAAGTAGCCGATGTAAAAATAGGCGTAATCGCGATAGGTCCCGCCTTGGCCGAACAGCAGTTCGGCGGCGCAGGCGGCGGTGGCGTCGTTGCAGAAATGGATGGGCCAGTCGCAAAGTTTGGCGATTTCCCGGGTGAGATCGATGCCGCGCCAGGCCGCCATGATGTCGTGCTGAACGCCGGTTTCCTCTTCCCAGTTCCAGAGCTCGAAGGGAGCCGCGATGCCAAGCCCGCAGATGCGGTTGCGGAGCGTTGGCGAAAGCCCGGCGAGAAGCTCCTTGAGACCCTCCCCAACGAAAGCCAGAAGCTTGTCCGGTGCGGGAAAGTCGTAAGGCCGGTGCACGGCGTTCCGCGCCTTGCCGGTAAGGTCAAGCAGCATCAGATCGCCCGATCTCCGGCCAACCTTGAGGCCAATCGAGAAAGCCCCGTCGGGGTTGAGCTTGAACGGCACCGAAGGCTGTCCCACCCGGCCCCGCGTCGGGGTTTCCCTAACGAGAAGCTCGTCGCTTTCGAGCTGCCGCACGATGACCGACAGCGTCTGTGCCGAGAGACCCGTGAGCCGCGCGATTTCGGCCTTGGGAAGGCTCCCGTGCTTGCGGATAAGGGTGAGCGCCAGACGTTCGTTGTAGAGCCTTAAGCCAAGCTGCCGCGTCCCCCGGGACAAGGCCGCCCCTGGGTTGGCCGTCGTAGTTCCGCCGCTCTGGTCGAGGCTCACGGCCAACCTTCCTCCCCGCCTCGCCTTTTGGCGAGTGTCCGATTTTTCGGCAAGCTTCCCGCAGCCTACAGGATGAGTCAATAAGTAAATCGGAATGATTTATCTGTTGACTCTACGGCCTACCGAGTCCAGAATTGAAACCAAGGTCAGGCTTGGCGACAAGCATTGGCCTTCAAATCGCATCCATCAAAACTGACTTTCCGCCCGGTCCGGGGCTGTTTCTAGGGAGAATCCAAGTGAAGACACTTCTCAAAACCGCGCTCTTCGGCGTCGCCATGATCGGCCTCGCCTCTGCGAGCCAGGCGGCTGACACCGGCGCTTGCCTGATCACCAAGAACAACACCAATCCCTTCTTCGTGAAAATGAAGGAAGGTGCCGAAAAGGCAGCTGGCGAACAGGCCATTGCACTCCAGTCATTCGCCGGTGAAAAGGATGGCGATGCATCGCCCCAAATCACGGCCATTGAAAACTGCGTCGCCGCCGGCGTGAAGGGCATCCTCATCACGCCGTCGAACGATGACGTGGGCCCCGCCCTGAAGGCTGCCCGCGCCGCGGGCATTCTCGTGATTTCGCTCGACACCGAACTCGGCGATAAGGAAGCCCAGGACATCACCTTCGCCACCGACAATTTCCAGGCGGGCGTTCTGATCGGACAGTGGGCCAAGGCGCAGCTCGGCGACAAGGCGAAGGATGCCAAGATCGCCATGCTGAACATCAACAGGGACAACATCTCGGTCGACGTCCAGCGCGATACCGGCTTCCTCACGGGCTTCGGCATCGAAGTACCCGACCTCAAGGTCATGGGCTCCGAGAACGATTCGCGCGTGGTCGGCCATGAAGCATCTGGTGCAAACCCCGAGGGCGGCCAGAAGGCAATGGAAACCTTGCTTGCCAAGGATCCGAGCATCAACCTCGTTTACACCATCAACGAGCCTGCCGCCGAGGGTGCCTTTGCCGCGCTGAAGGCCGCCGGCAAGGAAAAGGACGTCCTGATCGTCTCGGTCGACGGCGGCTGCCCGGGCGTTGCCTCGGTCAAGTCGGGAGTTATCGGCGCCACCTCGCAGCAATATCCGCTGCTCATGGCGGCGAAGGGCATCGAAGCCATCGCCGCCTTCGCCAAGGACGGCTCGAAGCCGACCGTGTCGGAAGGCCTCGGTTTCTACAACACCGGCGTCAACCTGATTACCGACAAGCCGGCGGACGGCGTTCCCTCGCTCGACACCGCGAAGGGCACCGAGCTCTGCTGGGGCTAATTCGGTTCCCGGCATCTTGACTATGCGAAGGGCGGCGGTATCGTCGCCCTTTGTCTATGCAGCTTTACAAGACTGCAGGCTTGGATAAGTGGGAGGATGGGCTCGATGAGCGACAGCAGCGCGCCAACCAAGACGATCGCAGACTTCGAAGCCAAGCTGGCCGAGGCTGACCAGAACGTCGCAAGCTTCGATCTTGCGCACGAAAGCCTGCTGCAGAAAGCGCGGAGCTTCCTGCGGGCGAACCCTACCGCCATTCCCGCGATAATCATTCTGCTGGCTGTTCTCGCCTTTGGCGCCGTCGCCGACAACTTCATGACGGCGAGCACCCTGTCGCTCATCCTGAAGCAGGTTACCGTCGTGGGTATTGTCGCCATCGCGCAGACAATTGTCATTCTCACCGCCGGCATCGATCTTTCGGTCGGAGCGATGCTGGTGATTTCCGCCATGGTCATGGGGCGGCTCACGACGCTGTCGGATATTCCGTTCTATCTCGCCATTCCCGCGGGGCTTGTGATTGGAACGTTGATGGGCCTTGTCAATGGCGTGCTGGTCACCAAGGCGCGCATTCCGCCCCTGATCGTGACGCTTGGCACCCTTTACGTCTACAACGCCCTGAAGCTCTGGTACACGGGCTCAGAGTCCGTCCGTCCCGCCGCATTGAATGAGAAAGCGCCGGAGCTTCTGTGGTTCGGCACGGCCTTCAACATTGGCGGGGCCAATTTCATCTACGGGTCCTTCGCGTTGATCGCGCTCGCCTTCGTGATCTGGTATCTCCTGAACCGGACCGCTTGGGGGCGCCATGTCACGGCCGTGGGCGACGATCCGGACGCCGCGATGCTGTCTGGCGTGCAGATCGATCGCACGCTCATTTCGGTTTATGCGCTGGCGGGCCTGATCTGCGCCTTTGGCGCGTGGGTCGCCATCGGCCGTGTCGGTTCGATGAGCCCCATTGCCTTTGAAACCGTGGCGCTCGATTCGATCACCGCCGTGGTGATCGGCGGCACGTCGCTGTTCGGCGGGCGCGCCTCGATCATCGGTTCGGTTCTCGGCGCCATCATCGTCGGTGTCTTTAACACGGGCCTGGCGCTGGCCGGCGTGGACAGCTACTGGCAACTCTTCGCGTCAGGCTGCCTCGTGATCGTCGCTGTGGCGCTCGACCAGTGGCTGCGGCGCGCTTCGCAGTAAGGAGGAATGCATGTCAAAAGAACCGATCCTCCAGGCGCGCGGCCTCACCAAGAAGTATGGCCACGTGGTGGCGCTCAATCATGCGGATTTCGATCTTTATCCGGGCGAAATCCTGGGCGTCATTGGCGACAACGGCGCAGGCAAGTCGACCTTGATCAAGGCGCTATGCGGCGCGGTCACGCCCGATCACGGCGAAATCAAGCTGGATGGGCAGATGGTTCATTTCAAGTCGCCGCAGGACGGACGCAATGCGGGTATTGAAACGGTGTATCAGAATCTGGCGCTGTCGCCCGCCCTGTCGATCGCCGACAACATGTTCCTCGGTCGTGAATTGCGAAAACCCGGTCCCTTGGGCCAGTTCTTCCGCCTCACAGACCGCTCCGCCATGGCAAAATTCGCGCGCGACAAACTCTCCGAACTCGGGCTGATGACGATCCAGAACATCGATCAGGCGGTGGAGACGTTGTCCGGCGGCCAGCGCCAGGGTGTTGCCGTGGCCCGCGCGGCGGCATTCGGGTCCAAGGTCGTTATCATGGATGAGCCCACCGCCGCGCTTGGCGTGAAAGAGTCGCGCCGTGTGTTGGAACTTATCCGCGATGTGAGAAAGCGCGGTCTGCCGATCATATTGATCTCCCACAACATGCCCCATGTCTTCGAGGTCTGCGACCGCATCCACATCCACAGGCTGGGAGCAAGACTTTGCACCATAAAGCCCAAGGACTTCACCATGTCCGACGCTGTCGCCTTCATGACCGGTGCCAAGGCCCCGCCCCAGGAACTGATGGCCACTTGAGGGGCGTTCGCAAGAAGGCTCCGAGTCTCGGTCACGCGCCCGGCCGGCAGCCCGGCAGACGCTCCATTAAAGAGTTAGACTGCTACCCGAATCTAACGTTGACGTAAAGAAAAGGCAGACTCCTCACGCTCGTACCCCCCAATTTTCCCCATGTCTTCGAGGTGGCGGACCGCACCACATCTATCGGCTGGGAGGCAGACTTCGCGTGATCAATCCAATAATTTCACCATGCCGGATGCGGTGGCCTTCATGACCTGCG
>JAAURV010000049.1 GCA_012032065.1 Hyphomicrobiales bacterium | reverse complement strand
GTTTGGTCCGATCACGGTTCTCGTAGGAGCAAACGGGGCCGGGAAATCGAATGTGATTTCATTCTTTCGACTTCTCAATCAGGCATTCGCCAAATCGCCAAAACTCGGTGTTTACGTTGGTACGCACGGCAAAGCATCCAGCCTCCTGCATTTCGGGCCGAAGAGAACGAAGACAATGGAGTTCGAAGTCACGTTTGATGCTTTGAACGGAGACACGAGTTACTTTGCGCGGTTAGGATATGCCGCTCGCGATGAACTCATATTCTTAGAGGAAACCCTTAAGTTCCATAGGCCCGGTTTCCCGCAACCGTACGCGCCGACTCTTGGCGGTGGGCATAGCGAGACGAACCTAATCGAGGCGAGCGAACAGGGAGACAAGACTGCGCGCAATGTGCTCCACTTTCTTCGTGGCTGTCGCGTGTTTCATTTTCACGACACTTCGGATGAGGCCGCGGTCCGTTCATCTTGCTTCGTCGATCAGGACAAGTTTCTTGCGCCAGATGCCGCCGCCGACGCTGCCCGCCCACATCGTCGCATGGTTGACCGGGTGAATCAGAATGGTGCGGGTCCGCCCGCCGATGTTATCGGGTCCCAGTTCCTGCCACTGCGCCGTTTCAAGCCCCGCCCTCTCCGTCAGGACCGGACGCCGGGGCCACCGGCAACTGCGCCAGTCGGCATTCCAGCGACGCGGGCGCGTCTGGACCGCAGGCGCATGCCATCGAGCTCGCGCAGAGCCGCGACCAGCCGATGCGCCGCCATCTCTTTGTTCTTATCACCCAATTGCTGGAGACGGTAAGCGATGCGGGCCCGCGGCATGTCGGGATAGTCGAGCCGACGCATGGCCTTGCGCAGAGCCCCTTCGGGAAGTTTTTCGATGCCCTCGCCAGTCAGGCCACGCAGCTCGTGGAGGAGTTCCACCTGCTGGGGGCTGATGTTGCGGCGTTCCGCTAGACCTTTGACGTCGATAGCCATGATGGGCCTCTTTGAGTTGGCGTGAATGCCCCCTATTTGCGCAAGGGAGTTGGACGTCCCCGGTTGACTTCCGCGAGCGACGTTTGCCACTGCACGGCACCCGTCCTGGCGTCGCGTGCTTCGATCTCGATGCGCAACGCGTTTCCGGGCAGGGTTGCGTTCCTCAAAACGAAAATGCGATCGCCGACGCGGCTCATCGCCACTGCATCGGGGATTGACTTGGCAAGAGTTGCAAAATCCTGCGGGCTCTCCGGCGCGGCCATTGGCACAGCCGCCTCCGCGCCGGACGGCACCTGCGAAATCCGCCCGCTTGCAAGATCGACGAACACACCGCCTGCCGTGCCGGCCACGGATTCGGCGATGATCCCGTTCGTGGGCGCCGCACCGCCGCGATAGGGCTGACCGCCCTTCCATGCGAGCCTGAGCTCGCCGTTCTCGATTGTGGCGTCGATGTGCAGCGCTTCGCCCGCCAGCGCTTCGCGCCCAGCCCAGTCCGGCAATCCCGGATCGGCGATCTTCTTGCTTTCGCCGCCCGACGCCGCGTCGATGATGCGAATGACAGGCCCGTCTTTCCCGTGGCCGATGGTGATGAGTTGCTCGCCCGTCGCCCCTATGGGCTGGCCCGCCTCGTCCTTCATCCACAACAGCTTGCCGTCGGCCAGATCGACCGCAGCCACCCTGTTGGGCGCGATGGTCACGAACCCGCGCCGCCCTTCCGGGTCGCGAACCCCGCCTGGGAAAGCCTCGGACATGATCTCGCTGCCTCCGCGCGCGGGCTAGCGCTTGTCGGTCACCAGAGACTGCAGCCAGCTCAAGATGTACCAGGTGGCGATGAAGGCAATGCACTCCAGGGCGAAGCTTTTGAACTTGTAGAAAAACTCCGCGATGAGGAAAGCCGTCGCGAACGGCAATGCCTCCCGGCTCAGCGCAACGCGCGCGCCGAGTGTCTGGATGAGAGAATACATGCGAGCCTCCTAGCCATTTGTCGGAAAAGTCGATGCGAGCAGAAGGAGAAACTCGACCATACGTTAATTGTGCGCCGATGTCACGAAATTGCAGGCCGCCGCCGTTCTGTGATGTTCGTCATAGAAACCGTGGCTCGAAACTGCGACTATTGAGGTCAGGAAGGGTGATGACAGTCTGCTGACAGGTACTGACCGGGCCGGGTTGCATACTGAGAGAATTCCAGACCACGCATTGAAGGGACAATCATATGAGAACGGGTACGAGTTGCTTGGGTGTGCGCCGCGCCGGGCCAGACAGAAATTCGGTGCGCTGGGCCGGGCGGCGGATTGCCGGATGGATGGCAAGACGGGCCGCGAACGTCGCATTGTCGGGCTTCGACGATTGTGTGCTGAAAGACATGGGGGTGAGCCGCAGAGCGATTGAGCTGGCGATCGACGGCCGGGACTGAGGCGCGGCCCACCCCATTGCGCTTGTTTGGCAAATCGGACACAGTGCCGGTCGAGTGGGGGCTCACAATATGTCATTCGAACAAGGGCTTCGATCCCCATGACCAGACCTCTCCTCGTAGCAAGCCTGCTGCTCCTCGCCTCGGCCTCCGCGTTCGCCGCCGATACCGTCAACTTCACCCTGAAGGCCTCGATGCCGTCTCTGCGCGACAATACGCGCAAAGACACCTTCACCGTTGGCCTCGCCGACAAGCAGGTCGAGACCAGCTTCAAGATCACCTGCCAGGGCGCGACCGCGGGCCTCATCTCCGGCCAGAACGAATCCTGCGCCGTCACCGGCAATGGCGCGCTCATCAATCCCAACAACAACCAGAAACTTCAGCGCACCCAATATGCCGGCGGCTGGGTGGTGAAGTCGGACGGCTACACCGATGGTGCGCAGCTATCGGTCAACTACCTTGCGGTTGGAAAAGTCGCCGCTTCCAACGGCCGCTTCAGCGGCTCGATGATGCTGAAGCCGGAAAACCCGTCGACCGGCGCCAGCCTGCTGCGCGACACCATCCTCCAGCGCATCAAGAAGAACGAGTCGGGATTGATCGATGAGCGCGTGGATACGATCCAGTTCGTCAATTTCACCGTGCCGTCCGCAGGGCTCCCCTCCGACAAGGGCTGCGTGTGGAACGGCAATATGGTCTATGCCTATCAGACCGAAAGCTGGTTCATCGAAGTGACCACCAAATGCGCGGGCAAGGACTATGCGCTCAAGGGCAACATGCCCTTTACCGCGACACCCAATGTCGGCGGTCAGAACCAGTATGATCTGACGCTCACGCTTCCCTCGGCCGAGACCGGCACCGACGATGCTTTGTTCGCCAATCCGGAAGGCGACGCCGATCTCTTCGCCTCGGCCGATGGCATCACCGGCCAGATCATCATGAAGGAAGCTGCCTATGTCGACGTCGAAGTCGATGGCAAGATGGAAAACTCGCCAGCGAAATCGACGCCTCCGGCACGCTCAACGGCCAGAACGTGCCGCTCGAAGCGGTGCGCTCCCTGGGCGTGATCATCGGCGTCCTGTCGCGCACCTTCTTCGGGGCGTAAGGTCCCGAAACGCGGATCAAGCCGGCAGCTTGCCGCCCGGCGTCATCTTATCGACTGCTTCGGGAAGAATCTTCGAAAGTCTGTCGAGCAGTTCCTCGCGGCTGAGGCCGGTCTGTTGCACGAGGCCATCAATGAGATCGCCGCCGAGAGACTTTTCCATCGCCGCGGAGTCGATTGGTTTGTTCTCGCCGGTGCCGACCCAGGAGTCGACGGTCTCGCCCTGCCCCGCCTTCTTGAACTGGTCGACGAGTTCGCCGAGTCCGCCTTGGATGTCGCCGCTCGAAACCGTCTTCTTCACGCTATCGAGCACGCCGCCGGCCGCTCCACTGCCACCCGTCATATTCTTCACGAATTCGCCGATCTTGTCCCGGTTCTGGTAGCCGGCGATGGCGACAAGGCCAAGCAGGGCAGCGAGCGATGGCATGCGGCGCGACATGAGGGGTTCTCCTATGGTTGAAAGCGCTGTCCGCCCCATAGTTGGCGAGTCACGCGACAATTGCAAGGCGGCCATTGAGGCGGGCGCCACACAATGCTAGCCTCCCCGAAGTCCATGAATCGGGAGGGAAAAACCATGGGTATCATCTGGACCATCATCGTCGGTCTGATCGTCGGCGTCATCGCCAAGTTTCTGATGCCGGGCAATAACGAGCCCAAAGGCTTCATCATGACAACGATCCTCGGCATCGTGGGCGCCTTCGTCGCGAGCTTCCTCGGCCAGGCGCTGGGTTTCTACAACCCCGGCGAGGGCGCGGGCTTCATCGGCGCCGTGATCGGGGCCATCATTGTCTTGGTGATCTACGGCATGGTGATGAAGAAACAGGCCTGACGCCGTCCGGCCGCCATTCCGATTTGTTAACCGCATCCGGGCGATAACGGCCGGATGCTGATTTTCTCCTGAATGCGGGGCATGAACTGCCCCTTATCCTGCTGCTTTTAGCGCTCCTTGGCTTCAGAACCAGGGTCACACCGCGCGTTCGTCTGTTTATCAAAGCGGCGCCCGAGAAAGTCTTCGAGCTCCTCGATTTCACCGAAGGCCAGAACCAGCGTTGGCAGAAGACCCGCGTCACCACCACGAAACTCGACAGCGGGAGCAATGACTGGCGGCTCACATTCGTCACCCCGCTTGCGACAGGCGCCGTCAACTCCTCCCAGGCCGATTTCCGCATAACCCGCCGCCAACCTCCCTTCGAGCTCGATATCGAGAGGATCGGTCTCGACGGCAAGCCCCCCGACAATCAACTCGTCCGCATGAAGGCAATCTTCGCGCCGAAAGCGGGCGGAACCGAGCTCGATCTCACCTACTATTGGGGTCCTCGCGCGCTGCTGGCCCAGCTTCTCGCCCGAGCCGATTTGTGGAGCAGCGCGTTTCGCATCAAGGGTGTCGCCGAAACCGGCAAACCCGACTACCGCACCGATGCGCTGATCACCGCCGGAGTAGCCATCGCCACTGGCGTCGTCACTTTCGCCACTTTTGCATATGCCTTTGGCACTGTGGTGGCCGTTCTTCTCGGTGCGGCCTTGGTCATCCACGAGTTTGGCCACCTGCTGGCATACCGGCTCATTGGCCAGCCTTGGGGGCGGCTGGTGTTCCTGCCCTTCCTCGGAGCCGTCGCCGTGCCGCGCATAGGATTTACGGGCCAGGCGCAGCTTGTCTTCGCTGCCTTGATGGGACCTGGCTTCTCCGTCGCAGTTCCGCTTTTTGCGGCAATCTATGTTCATGCGGGTCTACCGGAGGCGGAAATTGCCATTGCAACCGGCCTCGTCGCCTGCGCCCTCAACCTATTCAACCTTCTCCCCGTCGAACCGCTCGATGGGGGCATTGCGCTCCGTTCCGTACTGGCGCGGATCGCCGGCAAATATGCCCGCTTTGGTCTTATCGCCATCGGCGTGACGATTGCGGTCATCGGCTGGCAGATCGAACAGGTCTTGCTTCTGATTTTCGGTTTTGTGGCTGTCGTCGCGAACCTCAAACCCCGGATCATCGACCCGGGCCTCGAACCTTTGTCCAGGCTGCAGGTGTCGATTTCGGCTTTCGCGTTCATGGCAATTGTCGGCGCTTATTCCGTGCTGATCCGCTTCTTCATCCAGAACATCACCTCCGTGTGAGCTTGCCAGGCGCAAGCGAAGCGGGATAAGCGCGGATTATGGGGCTGGTGGACGGTGTCCGGCAAAGAATTGAAACCGGCGCGCTGAAGGCCGATCCCGGGCAATTGCGCGTCGTCGAGGCGCTGGGCTCCCTATCGGAAGCGCTGAAACCCGCGGGCGGCAATGGGTTTCTTGCGCGCCTCGCGGGCCGCAAGAACGGTGCTCCGCGCGGGCTTTACATTCATGGTCCGGTGGGCCGCGGCAAGACCATGCTGATGGATTTGTTCTTCGAGGCAGCGCCCGCGGCGCCGAAAAAGCGGATTCATTTCCATGGCTTCATGCAGGAGGTTCATGCAAGGCTTCACGCGGCGCGCAGGACGTCAAGCGATGCAATAGCACCTGTCGCTGCCGCGATTGCCAATGAAGCCAAACTCCTTTGCCTCGATGAAATGCAGGTGACCGACATCGCCGATGCGATGATTGTCGGGCGTCTGTTCGAGGCAATGCTGGCGGCGGGAACGGTGATTGTCACGACGTCGAACCTGCCGCCTTCGGAACTCTATCGCGATGGCCTGAACCGGCAATTGTTCCTTCCTTTCGTCAGGCTCATCGAGCGGCGTTTGGATGTCATCGCACTCGATGGTATGACCGACTACCGGCTTGGCCGCATCAAGGCGCATGAGACGTTCCTGACGCCGTTGACCGCGGCAAATGCCGCGCGATTGCAAGACCTCTGGGAACGTCTGACGGATGGCAAGAAGGGAGAGCCCGCAATCCTCGATGTGCTGGGCCGCAAGCTCGTCGTGCCGGAAGCAGCCCATGGCTGCGCCCGGTTTTCTTTCGCCGAACTTATCGAGGCGCCGCTCGGCCCGCCGGACTATCTGGCGATTGCGCGGAATTACTCCACACTTTTCGTGACCGGCATTCCCGCGATCAAGGCCAATCAGCGCAACGAGGCAAAGCGATTCGTGCTGCTGATCGACACGCTCTACGACGCCGGCACGAGGCTTGCCGCCACCTCCGCGAAGGAGCCCGAAGCGATCCATGGCGGAGGCCCGCACAAGTTCGAGTTCGCCCGCACGGCTTCGCGGCTTCGCGAAATGCAGTCGGCTTCGTGGTGGGGAAAGAAAATCGTGGAGACGTGACTACGGGCAATCCGCCGTCAGAAAATTCCGCGGGATGCTGGCGGCCGGCACGGCCAAGGTGCCCAAGTTCTCCAAATAGCCAACAGCGACGCCCGCGAGACGATACTGGCCGTCTTCCTCGACCAGGATCGGGCCGCCCGAACTCCCCGGCTCGACATCGCAATCCGTCACCAGGAGGCCAACCGCGCTGACGAGTGTACGGCAGTTCTTCTGGCCGGTCAGAACTTGGCGGCGGGTGCCTGGAAAGCTGGCATGGGCGACAGGACTTTGCACGGGAACGATCCGGTTGGAGGCGATCCCGATCGTTCCCGCCTTGGCGAGATCTTTGTTCAGCACGATCACCGCGAGATCGCGCACGATTTGCTGAGGCGACTGGCGTTCCGCCGACTGCTGCCCACCGATGGCGGCGATGTAGTCGTAGCCCACCGTATCCTTGAGCAGCTTCACGCATTTGGCTTTCGCCGCGCCCTTCGATTTGCCCTTGTTGACGCCGGCGACGAAGTTGATATCGCGCATAGGGTGCAGCTTCCGCTTTGGAAAATTGACGACGCAATGCGCCGCCGTGAGTACGACCCGGGGAGCGACCAGCGTACCCGAACAAATCCAGCGCATTCTGCGACCGCCGATGTTCACGTGGCCGATGGCGCTCCAAGGCGGAGCACCGTTGGCGATCACCTTGCGGTCGTCTTCGCCGACAACACCATATCTGGGCAAAGACGCCTGTTCGGCGAGTGCCGTTGCCGAAAACCAAAGCAGCGTGAGTGCCGAAATCACGAGCCGATGCGGTGTCATGTGAAGACATTGGTCAATCGCGCCGAAGTCATCAACAAGATAATCGCCGGAATTTGACCAAAACGTCAATTTCCTTAGCCAAATTGACTAGCCGGGCGGCTTGCAGCGGCCTAGCATGGGGATTAGAGAACACGTGTCTCAACTGCGGTGCGAAGACATCGCGGCCTCAACAGGGAAGTCTCACATGGCTCGGAAGAAGATTGCACTGGTCGGCGGCGGCATGATCGGTGGCACACTGGCGCATCTGGCGTCTCTCAAGGAACTGGGCGACATCGTCGTGTTCGACATCGCCGAGGGCTTGCCGCAAGGCAAATCCCTCGATCTGGCGCAATCGGGTCCGGTCGAAGGATTCGACGCGAAATTGACGGGAACCAACAAATACGAGACCATGGAAGGGGCGGACGTCTGCATCGTGACAGCCGGCGTACCCCGGAAGCCCGGCATGAGCCGCGACGATCTCTTGGAAATCAACCTCAAGGTCATGGCGCAGGTGGGGGCCGGCATCGCCAAATATTGCCCGAACGCCTTCGTCATCTGCATCACCAATCCGCTGGACGTCATGGTCTGGGCGCTGCAGAAATATTGCGGGCTGCCGCACAACAAGATCGTAGGCATGGCCGGGGTGCTGGATTCGGCGCGTTTCCGCCACTTCCTGGCGGAGGAATTCAATGTGTCGGTCGAGGACGTCACCGCCTTTCGTCCTGGGCGGCCACGGCGACACCATGGTGCCGCTGGTGCGCTATTCGACGGTGGCGGGCATTCCGGTGCCGGACCTGGTGGCGATGAAATGGACCACACAGCAGAAGATCGACCAGATCGTGCAGCGGACGCGCGATGGTGGCGCAGAGATCGTGGGGCTGCTCAAGACAGGGTCGGCCTATTACGCGCCGGCCTCCTCAGCCATCGCCATGGCGGAAAGTTATCTTAAGGACAAGAAGCGGGTCTTGCCTTGCGCCGCGCATCTGACCGGCCAGTATGGCGTCAAGGACACCTATGTCGGCGTGCCTGTTGTGATTGGCGCGGGCGGCGTCGAGAGGATCGTGGAAATCAGCCTTTCCGGAGAGGAAAAGGCCGGTTTCAAGAAATCCCTCGATGCCGTACATAGTTTGATGGACGCCGCCAGGAAAATCGCGCCTGACTTGAAATAACTAACCTTTACGTAAAGGTCAATTTTATGAACATCCACGAATATCAGGCCAAGGAACTGCTTCGCGGCTTCGGCGTGCCTACGGGGCGGGGCTTTCCGGCCTTTTCGGTTGACGAAGCGGTCAAGATGGCGGGCGACCTGCCCGGGCCTGTCTGGGTGGTGAAAGCCCAGATACATGCCGGAGGCCGCGGCAAGGGCGGCGGCGTCAAGGTGGTGAAGTCGATCGATGATGTCAGGGCCGAGGCGCAACGCATTCTCGGCATGAACCTGGTGACGCCGCAAACCGGCCCCGCCGGCAAACTGGTGCAGCGCCTCTATATCGAGGACGGCACCGCGATTGCCCGCGAACTCTATCTCTCCTGCCTCGTCGACCGCGCCGCCTCCAGGCTTGCCTTCATCGCTTCCACCGAAGGCGGCATGAACATCGAGGAAGTGGCCCACGATACGCCGGAGAAGATCGTCACCGTCTCGGTCGATCCGGCAACCGGCCTCTGCCCCCATCATGTGCGGCGGATTTCCAAGGCGCTGAAGCTCGACGCCGCGCAGGGCAAGCAGATGTCAAAGCTCTTGACCGGCCTCTACAACGCCGTTGTCGAGAAGGACATCAGCCTGCTCGAGATCAATCCGCTGGTGGTGACCAAGGACGGCAATCTTCTCTGCCTCGACGCCAAGATCAATTTCGACGGCAACGCCCTCTTCCGCCACCCCGATGTGGTGGCGATGCGCGACGAAACCGAGGAGGACCCCAAGGAAATCGAGGCCTCAAAGTTCGATCTGAATTACATCGCACTCGATGGCACGATCGGTTGCATGGTGAACGGCGCCGGGCTTGCCATGGCGACCATGGACATCATCAAGCTCTACGGCGAAGCGCCCGCCAACTTCCTCGACGTTGGCGGTGGCGCATCGAAAGAGAAGGTGACGGCCGCCTTCAAGATCATCACCGCCGATCCCAAGGTGCAGGGCATCCTCGTCAACATCTTCGGCGGCATCATGAAATGCGACGTGATCGCCGAGGGCGTGGTTGCGGCCGTGAAGGAAGTGGGCCTCCAGGTGCCGCTGGTGGTGCGGCTCGAGGGGACGAATGTGGAGCTGGGCAAGCAGATTTTGCGAGACAGCGGCCTCAACGTGATCCCCGCGGACGATTTGGATGACGCGGCGAAGAAGATTGTCAAGGCGGTGAAGGAGGCGGCTTGACCATGCACATATTTACACATATATCATATGTGGAAATATGTGGAGACAAAATGCCCAATATCACGCTGGCGATTGATGAACAACTCCTTGAAAAGCTCGTGAATACGCAGCCCGGAAAGGCACTACCCTCAATGCCCTGGTGCGCGATCTCCTGGATGACACAGTCACTCGCGAAAAGAAGATCGAGGAAGCGCGCAAGGGCTTGCTCGAACTCATGCAAACTTCAACCGCAAGGCTAGGACCCGATTACAAGTGGAACAGGGAAGATATTTATGAGGATCGAATGCTTCCTCGACACGAACGTCCTCCTCTACGCGGCTTCAACGAGGATTGAGGACGCGCGCAAATACAAGATCGCAGAACGCTTGCTGCTCACGACCTATTTTGGCCTGTCCGGGCAGGTTCTGGCGGAGTTCGTGTCCAAACTTAAAAAGGTTCTGATTGCGGTTCCACCCATTAGCGAAATCGTTCGCTGGCTCGATCTGCTGTCAAACTATCCAACGGCGCCCATTGACGAGAGGACGGTTCGCGCCGGGCTTCACATGAGCGAACGCTACGGCATCAGTTACTGGGACGGGGCGATACTCGCATCAGCAGAGCACATGGGCGCGCCGATCCTGTACACCGAAGATCTCAACCACGGCCAGACTTATGGCTCCGTCAAAGTCATCAATCCCTTTCAGGTGAACTGAGCGAATGTCCATCCTCATCAACAAGAAAACCAAGGTCATCTGCCAGGGCATCACCGGCAACAACGGAACGTTTCATACCGAGCAGGCGATTGCCTATGGCACGCAGATGGTTGGCGGCGTGACGCCCGGCAAAGGCGGGACCACGCATGTAGGCCTGCCGGTGTTCGATACAGTGGCGGAAGCCAGGGCTGCAACAGGTGCGGATGCCACTGCCATCTATGTGCCGCCGGCCTTTGCGGCCGATGCCATCTCGGAAGCGATCGAGGCCGAGATTCCGCTGATCGTCTGCATCACCGAGGGCATTCCGGTGATGGACATGGTGAAGGTGAAGCGGGCGCTCACCGGTTCGAAATCGCGGCTCATCGGACCCAACTGCCCCGGCGTGCTGACACCCGGCGAATGCAAGATCGGTATCATGCCGGGCAACATCTTCAGGAAAGGTTCGGTGGGCATTGTCTCGCGCTCGGGAACGCTTACCTATGAAGCAGTCTTTCAAACGACGCAGGAAGGCCTTGGCCAGACGACAGCCGTCGGCATCGGCGGCGATCCGGTCAAGGGCACCGAGTTCATTGACGTGCTTGAGATGTTTCTGGCCGATCCCAAAACCCAATCGATCATCATGATCGGCGAAATCGGCGGTTCCGCCGAGGAAGATGCAGCCGAATTCATCCGCAAGTCCAAGGTGAAGAAACCGATGGCGGGCTTCATTGCCGGCCGCACCGCACCTCCGGGCCGCCGCATGGGCCATGCCGGCGCCATCATCTCGGGCGGAAAAGGCGGCGCTGAATCCAAGATCGAAGCGATGAAGCGGGCCGGCATTGCGATATCCGACTCGCCCGCCATGCTGGGCAAAACGCTGATGAAGAAACTGAAGAAGAAATAGCGGGAGGATTGGAACGATGAACAAGACCGATCTCACCACCGCCTTCGAGCAAAGCTCGTTCCTTTATGGCGGCAATGCGCAATTCATCGAGCAGCTCTACGCCGAATATCTCGATAACCCCGCCGCCGTGGACCCGCATTGGCGGCAATTTTTCGCTGGCCTCGATGATGAAGCGGGGGAAGCGAAGCGCCAGGTTCAGGGCGCATCGTGGAAACGCGCCGACTGGCCGCCCGCGGCTTCGGGCGAACTTGTCTCGGCACTCGATGGCAACTGGCCCGCCGCTCCCAAAGCGCCGCCTGCGAAGCCCGGCGCCAAACCTGCCGACGCCGCCGGCCCCAGCCTCGAAGAGGTGCGCAAGGCCACCATGGATTCGGTGCGCGCGCTGATGATGATCCGCGCCTATCGCATGCGCGGCCATCTCGCCGCCGATCTCGATCCTCTTAAACTCAAGGAGCCGGAAGCTCACCCGGAGCTCGATCCCAGATCCTACGGCTTTGCCGACGCCGACATGGACCGGCCGATCTTCCTCGACAAGGTGCTGGGCCTTGAACAGGCAACTGTGCGCCAGATCGTCGACATCCTGAAGCGCACCTATTGCAGCACGCTGGGCGTCGAATTCATGCATATTTCCGATCCGGAGCAGAAAGCCTGGATTCAGGAGCGTATCGAAGGCCCCGACAAGCAGATCAGCTTCACTCCCGAGGGCAAGAAAGCGATCCTCAACAAGCTGATCGAGGCCGAAGGCTTCGAGCAGTTCCTCAACGTGAAATACACGGGCACCAAGCGCTTCGGCCTCGATGGCGGCGAAAGCATGATCCCGGCGCTGGAACAGGTGATCAAGCGCGGCGGTCAACTTGGCGTACAGGATATCGTGTTCGGCATGGCGCATCGCGGACGTCTCAACATGCTGGCGAACGTGATGTCGAAACCCTATTCGGCGATCTTCCATGAGTTCAAGGGCGGTTCCACAACGCCTGACGAAGTCGAAGGCTCAGGCGACGTGAAGTATCACCTCGGCTCATCGTCCGATCGCGTGTTCGACGGCAACACGGTGCATCTCTCGCTCACCGCCAACCCATCGCATCTCGAAATCGTCGATCCCGTCGTAAGGGATCTAGTAAACAAAGCGATTAGGCAACGCAGCAAGACAGGCTAGGCAGGACGATGTCGCGGCGTGTGCCAAGTTTGTCGTTAATGCACGAGTAAACAGCCCCGTCTCGAAGGGGTCTCATGAATGTAGGGCAGTCTGATTCGACTTTCACCAACAACAATAAGAACGATGACAGCTCCCGCTTGGCAGTTCCGCCGCATGCAGGCCGGCGAAATGAACATCGACCCGATTGAGGCGGAGTTCTTTTCGACGGAAGCGCTCGGAAGTCTGTCGGATGCGTTGGTGCGCGAGGCAATTCAGAACTCGCTCGACGCACGTCGCCCCGGCGAAACCTTGCGCGTGCGCATGCTGTTCCCCAGCGCCGACGGGTATCTGCTGGACGCTCGCCGCGAAGCGTATCTCGCCGGGCTGAGAAACCACCTGCGCGGCAGCCGCATCGGATTGAGCGCTGACACGCTGCCGACGGAGAACGAGCCACTGTCTTTCCTAGTGCTCGAGGATTTCGGCACACGGGGCCTTCAAGGCGATCCCCAACAGAGCGAGGACGCGGAGACCGATTCGCAAAACGGTGCGCGCAACGATTTTTTCTTCTTCTGGCGCAATGTCGGCCGCTCGCGCAAGCATGCGTCGGAGCTCGGTCGCTGGGGGACTTGGGAAGACAGTCTTTCAGG
>JAAURV010000048.1 GCA_012032065.1 Hyphomicrobiales bacterium | reverse complement strand
AAAGCCATCATCGCCTTCCCGCGCGTCGCCGATAAACTGGCGCTCATGGCTGCGGAAATCATGGCCGCGCGCCAGCTCACTTATTATGCCGCGCGCGAAAAAGATGCAGGCCGCCGCTGCGACGTCGAAGCCGGCATGGCGAAACTCCTCGCCGCCCGCGTGGCATGGTCGGCAGCCGACAATGCGGTGCAGATCCACGGCGGCAACGGCTTCGCGCTCGAGTATCCGATCAGCCGCGTGTTGTGCGACGCGCGCATCCTTAATATCTTCGAAGGCGCTGCCGAGATACAGGCGCAGGTGATCGCGAGGCGTTTGCTGGAAGGAAGCAACTGATATGCCGACGCGCCGCCATGTGCTTGCTGGTCTGGCGGTGCTGCCCTCTTTCTCGCCTGCATTCGCCGCGGGGAACCCGCTCAGGAGCGTCAAGACATGGATGTATCTCCTGCAGCGCCTCGAAGAACCGGCGCTGATCGAGCAAGCCGCGGCCTCGAATTACGATCTCTTCGTCATCGAGCCGGGACTCGATTTCAAGGACGGCGCTTACGATGCTGCCGGTCTCGTAAAGGCGCTGCGCACAAAGCCGGACGGCAACAAGCGTCTTCTCCTCGCTTACATCGACATCGGCCAAGCGGAAGACTTCCGCAGTTATTGGGCAAGAGATTGGAAGCCGCCAACTTCCGGCAAGCCAGGTTTCCCGGAATTTCTGCTCGCGCCCGATCCCGATGGCTGGGCGGGAGACTACGGCGTCGCCTACTGGCATCCCGAGTGGAAATCGATCTGGCTCGGCGAGAACGGCTTGATCTCGCGCCTCGCAAAACGCGGCTTCGATGGCGTCTACATGGATTGGGTCGCTGCTTGCGAAGAACAATCAGTCAGGCGCGCAGCAGCGAAGGCGGGCCTCGACCCCGCGCGCGAAATGATGAGTCTTATCAAAGCCATTCGCACGGAAGGTCAGAAAGTGAATCCGGATTTCCTGGTGGTGCCGCAGAATGCCGCCGATCTGATTGACTCCGATCCCGAATTCTACGCCGCCATCATCGACGGTCTGGGCGTCGAGGACACCTGGCATCGCGGCAGCGCCAATGCGTCGTGGAATTCGAAGCGCGCCGGCGATCTCAAACCCTCGGGCGACGAAACCACCGCGCGGAAAATCGCGAGCTACCTCCGCTATCTCGACCGCGGCATCCCCGTCTTCACCATCGACTATTGCGTCTCGAAGAAAAACGCCGCGCGCGTCTACAAGGAAGCGCAAGCCGCGGGCCTCGTGCCGCTGGTCACTCGCGTCAGCCTCGACCACATGACGGAGACACCGCCGCCGGAACTCAGGACGCCGTGATCCGAAGCCCCGCGATCAGGCCGCCCGAGAACAGGCCCTCTACCGTGGCATAAAAATCGTCGAGCCCATTCACCACATCGACTCCGTGTACCGCGATGTTGCGCCCCCGGTTGTCGCGATAGGCAGCAAGACGCGTGGCGGTAAAGGCTGTCCACTGCTGCGTCACATCGTCCAGTTCCACATGCCCAAACCCAGCATCGGCCAGGTGATGCCGGTATTCGTCGATCGACGGCACGAATGGGCACTGCACCTTGGCCGCGAGCGCCATCGCTTCCTCCGCCGTCGCCTCGCGATGGCGGCCGTAGTCCTCGATGTAGAGAACAGCGCCAGGTGTCATCGCGTTCCTGCAAATTTCGAAGAGCCGCGACCGATCCGGAATATGCAGAAAGCAGAGCATCGACAAAACCGCATCGTACTCCCCGTCGATGCCATCGAGAACATTCCCGGTGCGATGCTCGACGAGGTGCGAGAGCCCACACCGCCGCGTGAGATCGCCGGCGAGTTCGCTCAGATCGCTCTGCAATTCGAGCGCGGTCACATGCGCGCCGGTCTTCTCCGCGATGTAGCGCGCAGGCCCGCCGATGCCTGAACCGATGTCGAGCACCCGCATTCCCGGCTTGATATCGAGAACTTCGATCGCCTCGTCCACCGCCGCCGGGCCGAAATAGTTGTACTGGTCGAATGGCGTGAGCTGCGCCACTGTCAGCGGCGCGTCCGGTTTTATGCCGCGCGCCGCAAGTTCGTTGTGGATGCGGTGGACGCGGTCGTAGAGCTTCATCGATTTCATCGGAATATATCGCTACAAAAGCTCCCGATTGGCAACAGCGTGATCCCTGATGAAATCGATTCTCATTACCGGATGCTCCTCCGGCATCGGCGAGACCTGCGCCCTGGGGCTGAAAGCCCGGGGGTGGCGGGTCTTCGCCACGGCGCGAAAGCCTGCGGATATCGGCCGCCTCGGAGCGCAGGGGCTCGAAACCTTCTATCTCGATTATGCCGAGCCCGCGTCGGTGGACGCCTGCGTGGCCGAAGTCGCCAAGCGCGCCGACGGCAAGCTCGGTGCCCTCTTCAACAATGGCGCCTATGGTCAGCCCGGTGCTGTGGAAGACCTGTCCCGCGAAGTTCTCGAAGCCCAATTCGCCGCCAACGTCTTCGGCTGGCATCAATTGACGAGAGCCTGCCTGCCCCTCATGCGCCTCAATGGCGGAGGCCGCATTGTACAGAACTCTTCCGTGCTTGGATTGGTCGCGATGAAATGGCGCGGCGCTTACAACGCGTCCAAATTCGCCATCGAAGCCCTCTCCGACACGATGCGCCTCGAACTCAAGGGCACCGGCATCCACGTGATCCTGATCGAGCCCGGCCCCATCGCCAGCCGCTTCACCGAACGCGCCCTCGAAGCCTTCAACCGCAACATCGATGCCGAACGCTCCCACTACAAGGAAGCCTACGCCAACCAGCGCGCCAGGCTGGGCCGCGGCGGCAGCAACCGTTTCAAGCTGCCCGCTGATGCGGTGCTGGCAAAGCTGGTCAAGGCACTCGAGTCGCCGCGCCCGAAAGCCCGCTACTTTGTGACCACGCCTACCTATATGATGGCCGCCGCACGGCGTATCCTGCCCTTATTTCTCCTCGACCCGCTTCTCGACAAGGCATCCGATCAATAGGCACTTTTGACTTTGTGATTCCCATTGCCATCAGCGCCTTAACCAAGTGAAGCGAGAAATGCACGGTTACACCCGCGCCAGGCCTTCCCACCAAGCGCAAGCCGGGATAGTGAGGGCAACAGTTCTGCGCCAATCTGAAAAGAAGCAAGCGGATCGAGTGTCTCCGAATGGGCTAGGGATGACCCATGGGCTTGTTCCTGAGATTGCTAAGATCGGCTTTTGGATCGCGGCAAAATATGAAGCGCCGCCGAAGCGGGAGATAGCCGAAGCTCCCCCTTTCGAGCCAGGCGTCAAACGCCCCGCTCTAGAGGAGGCGGAGGTCTTGCGGCAGTTGAGTACGTTTCCCGTCGCCAAGGTTCTCTACATTAAAGACGGCGATACGGTCTTTGTTGCCGTTGGACAAAGACAGATCACCATCCGGCTGGACTCGATAGACTGCCCAGAGGACGACCAGCCGTGGGGCGACATAGCCTGTGCGGGATTGATCAAACTCATTGGTGGGAAAACCGTCGCGCTGGAGGAGCACGGCTACGACGGCCATGGGCGGACGCTTGCGACTCTCTATGTGAGGATAAAGTACGGCACGGAATGGATGAATGTGAACGAGCGGATGCTGTTGCTCGGGCACGCCTGGGTCATGAACAAATATTTCGATCACCTGCCAGAATCCAGGCAAGCGAAATTGTACCGGCTTCAGCGCTGGGCAAGGTCCGAGAAGGTCGGCTTGTGGAATACGCTGAACCCGGTTCCGCTTGGCGGTGGAGAAGCGCAAAGCGGGCAATGCCGGAGCCGGACGGCGTTTCTAGTTTTTGGCGCTAGTGAAAGAATGGGTCTGCTATATGATGGCCGCCGCGCGGCGTTTCCTGCCCGTCTCACTCCTCGACCCGCTACTCGACAAGGCATCCGATCAATGATTTTCGATTATCTCGTGCCCATCGCCGTCGGCGCCGTTGCTCTGGTGCTGCTCATGGGCCTGTGGAACATGCTGCGCGGCGGCTCCGCCAACCGTTCGCAGACACTCATGCGCTGGCGCGTCGTCCTGCAATTCGTGGCCATCGTCATCATGATGGCGGCGCTCTGGTTCGCGAGCAGATAGATGCGCCGAGCTGCCGAATGCCTAATTGAAATCCGATTGAACTCCGGCCCTTGAAATGAACGGCAGCGATCCCACATCTCCCGGCAGTTCCAAGGCAACGGGGGTTGATGTGCCGATGGTTGTCACCCGTAATGAAGAGACGGTGAAGCAAGGCTTCTGGCCCAAGCTCGCCAAGGCGCTTGCCAGCGTTCCCTTCGCCGAAACGCTGGTCGCCGCCTATTTCTGCGCCTTCGACAAGCAGACGCCGCTCAAGGTGAAAGGCCTCCTGCTCGCCGCACTCGCCTACTTCGTGTTCCCCATCGATGCGGTGCCGGATTTCATTCTAGGGCTAGGCTTCACCGACGACATGGCCGTGCTCTTCACCGCCATCAATTTGATCCGCACACATATGAAACCCGAACACTACGACCGCGCCCGCGAAGCGCTGGACAAGGTGCGGAAGGGCGAGCAACCCGTCATCTGAAAAATTGTCATCGCCACCGGGATTGCGGGGCGGGAAACCGATTCCAGTTCAAAACCAGTTGCATGGCGCTCCATCTGATTCCATACTGCAATCAGATTCGGGAACAGCCCTAAATGACTGATTCACCTCACCGATCCGGTTGTCCAATAAATCTGGCGGTGGAGGTGTTTGGCGATAAATGGAGCCTCATCGTGCTCCGCGACATGATGTTCGGCAACCGGCGGCACTTCCGCGAAGTCCTCACCCAGTCGCTCGAAGGCATTGCTTCCAACATTCTTGCTGACCGTCTGAAGCGTCTGATGGACGACGGCATGATCTCCAGGGCCGATGATCCCACGCACAGACAGAAAGCGATCTACAGCCTCACCGAAAAATCGATCGCCCTCGTGCCCGTCTTCGCCCAACTCGGCGCCTGGGGCCGCAACTGGATGCCGGCAACCGAAGAACTCTCGGCCCGTTCCGAGCTCCTGGAACACGGCGGCCCGATCATGTGGGAGTGCTTCATGTCCGAACTCCGCAACATTCATCTGGGCGCGGAGCACAAAGGGCCTAGCATTCTGGAAGAACTCCAGCACGCTTACGAGGAGGCGGTGGCGAGGATGCGGAACGAAGAGGAGGGTGAACAAACTCTGTCGCCGCCGGCATAAAACCGATGGAGCGATCAGTAATTCCTGCCCCGCGTCACCACCAGCACAGCCGCTGCGCACACCGCCATTCCCGCAATTTGCATTAGCGTCAGCGTTTCGCCGAACAGTACGAAGGTCATCGCCGCCGCAGCCGCCGGCACGAGGAAGATCAGGCTCGAAACCTTCGCCACATCGCCATGCCTGATGAGCAGCATCAGAAGCGAGACGGCGCCAAGCGACAATACGATCACTGACCAGGCAAGCGCTATCCACGCGTTGGCGCTGCCATCGAAGCGGAAGTCTTCGGTCGCCAGCGCACCTATCCCGACGACGATGCTGGCCCCCACATATTGCCACACCCCGCCGCTCGCCACGTGAAGCGCCGTTGCGAAGCGCTTCTGATAAACGGTGCCGAGCGACACCGAAATCGCGCCCAGCACAGTAACCGCCACGGTTGCCGGCGTGATGCCTTCGAGTCCGGCAAGCGAAAGTTTCGGCGATACCACCATGGCGACACCGAGGATGCCGACCAGAAGTCCGATCCAATGGCGGATGGTGATTACCTCGCCCACCATTGCCGCCGCGAGGAAGGCCGTGATCAGCGGCTGCAGCCCGACGATCAGCGCCGAAATGCCCGCCGGCATTCCGTTCGCCACCGCCCAGTAGACGGCTCCGAGATATCCGCCATGCAAAAGCGCCCCCACAACGGCCGCATGAAACGCCCCCCGCGCATCAGGCCAGGCGGCTTTCATGGCGAGCGCGACGCCAGCGAACAAAACTGCCGCAATGGGAAACCTGAGCGTCAGGAATGTGAAAGGCTCGACATGCGGCGCCGAAAGCCTTGCAACCACAAAGCCCGTCGCCCACATGACGACGAAGAGCGCGGGGGCGATTGCTATCCAGCTCGGACGGGTTTGAGGCGGGGACGACACCTCCTCCTGATGCCCGTCTTTTCGATGGCTAGTCAATTGACGAGGTTTGCATGTTCGATCCCCAGAAATTGCTCGACCAGTTCCTCGGCGGTAAAGGCAAGCCGGGAGGACTTTCGCCCGATTTGATCAAAGGTCTCGCCGGAGGTGCCGCGGCGGGCGGCCTTGCCGGTATTCTGCTGGGCGGCAAATCCACCAAGAAACTCGCCAAGACCGCGATCAAGCTGGGCGGCACCGCAGCGCTCGCAGGCCTCGCCTACAAGGTCTACAATGACTGGCAGGCTTCCAGGAACGGCGCGCCTCAAACCGAACATCCGATGAAGGATGTGACGCCCGAGCCGCAAGGCACGGTGTTCCTTCCCTCGAATGCCAAGGCTCGCGATGACCTGAGCCTCGCCCTGCTTCGCGCCATGATCGCCGCTGCCAAATCCGACGGCCACATCGATGCGGCGGAGCAGCAGAGGATTTTCGGCAAGCTCGACGAGCTTGATCTTGATACCGAGGCCAAGGCCTTCGTGATGGACGAATTGCGGAAACCCCTCGACATCGAAAAGGTCGTGGCCGCCGCTACCTCGCCGGAATTGGCAGTCGAAATCTATGCGGCGTCGTTCCTCGCCATCGATCCCGACGATCCCGCCGAGCAGGCGTATCTCGCCATGCTCGCGGCGCGGCTCAAGCTGGCGCCCGATCTCAAAACCAGGATCGAAGCCGAATCCCAAAGGGTCTTGGCGGGTTAATCCTTCGCCGGTATTCCTGCGGCGTGAACACGCATCTGGGAAAACTGGCGCTCGAGGCGATGCGGCGGCTCGTCGCCGACGAAGCTGTGCCGCTGGCGGGAAACATCGCGTTCCGTACCCTCTTTTCCATCTTTCCTTTCCTCATCTTCTTGACCGCACTCGCCGGCTTTTTCGGCAACGATGCACTGGCCGAGCAGGTGGTGACCTATCTTCTGAGCGTGGCGCCCGAGCAGCTGGTGCGTCCCCTTGCCGGCGAAATCCGCTCGATCCTTACGGTGCCGCGCACCGGCCTCCTGAGCCTCGCGGCAGTGCTGACGGTCTGGAGCGCCATGGCAGGTGTGGACAGCATCCGCGTCGGCCTCAACCGCGCCTATGACCTGACCGAACACCGGAGCTTTCTCTGGCTCTATGGCCAAAGCGTTCTCTTCGTCATCGGCTCGGCGATCGTACTGTTGGCGGTGGCCTTGCTCCTGGTGGTTACACCCATCGCCATAAACCTGATCGAGGCTTATGCCCCTGCTCTCAGGGGCCACTTCGCCACTTTGGACCAGCTTCGGGTCCCTTTGGCTGTTCTGCTCCTCTTCGGCGGCCTGCAGCTCTCCCACCGCATCCTCCCAGCCAAGCGGCTTCGCCTCATGGAAGTCATGCCAGGCGTGATCGTCACCGTGGTTGTCTGGATCGCGCTGGCCAGCGCCTTTTCCTATTATCTCGTGCGCTTCAATACCTTTGCGTCAACTTACGCTTCGCTGTCGGGTCTCTTCGCCATGATGTTCTTTCTCTATCTCGCAGCCCTGGTGTTGATCTTCGGTGGCGAAGTGAACCGGGTTCTGGCGCTGCATCGCAATCGAGAGAATTTTAGTTAACGTAAACGTCAATATTTTTTCCTTCCTTCTGCATCCTTGGCGGCACCGTTTCGCATTCTACAAACACCGGCAACCGTCAAGCGAGGAACTGGACATGACACTTGCTCCGCAAATCGAACGCGCACTCGGCCATTGGAATGCAGGAAACCCGGACAGACATCTCGAACTCTACAGCCCCCGCATTCAGCTCCACGGCTATTCGCCGGAGCCCATGAATGCAGATGCCGTGCACGCCTTCTACCGCATGGTCTGGGACGCGCTGAGCGGCCCGGGCCGCAAGAGCCCGCGGATGGAAATTGGCGGGATGTTCGAAACGGGTTCCATGCTGGCATTCCGCGGCGCGATGATTGGCCACATGGCCGGCCTCTTCCTTGGCTATCCTGCAAAAGGAAAACCCTACCGGATCGATGTCACCACAATGATGCGCTTCGAAGACGGCAAGGTCGCCGAACGCTGGTCCTGCGCCGACATGCTGGCCCTGCTCGTTCAGTCTAGCGCAGTGACATTGCCCGGTTGAGATTCAGTTGCGCCGGCCGCCTTGGCGCGTCTCGCCCGGAAGACTGCCGCCTTTATCGGCGTAGCGCGCGATACTCGGAAGCGAGCCGCTCTTTCTCTTCCTCCGAGACGTCCTGCCAGCCGCGCCCATCGAGCCCGGCGGCCAAAGACCACAGCATGTTGAGCGAGGCCCCGCGCTTACGTCCCGACTCCTTCACCCGTGCATAGGCGCGAACCGCCCCGATCGCGCGCAACTCGCCAATGGTGCGAATGCCAACCTCGGCAAGCATCAAAGCCGATTTCGGCCCAAGATTGGGGAGCGCCGAAACCGGGAGATTATTCGTCGCCGTCTTCATGCGCCAAACGCTCTCCGGAGATCGTCCATGCGCACCATCATGGCATGGCCGGGATCGAAGGGAAGGTCCTCGAAGCCCCACTTGCGATAAAGCGCTCTCACCGTGTCATCAAGGGGATGCGTGATGACGCCTATGCTTCCAATCGCATCTGAAGCCCGCAATGCGGTTTTTAGGGCAAAGATGAGGAGCGACGCTGCGTGGCCCTGCGCCTGGTAAGCCTTGTCGACCGCGAGCTGCCCGAGCAAAGTTGCCGGTATAGGATCAGGCCGGTTCCGCTGCTGCGGTTTGGGTAGAAATCCTCGCTCGACTTGCGCCGCACTGAGCGACACAAAACCCGCTATGCGGCCATCGCTGGAGTCGACCAGAAACGCTAACGCGCGAAAAACCGCCAAGGTGATTGTTGAGCGATGGCGCCTGAACCACATGTTGAGGGAATCGCGTCCGCAATCGAAGTGGTCGCGATCATCCGAGGGTTCAAGCGGCCGGGGCGGATCGACCGCCGCCATTTCAGCGTTCCCAGGTTGGCCGCATGCGCGCCAGCTTCTTGAGCGCGGCGCTCGCCTTGGCTGGGCGCTCGAGCCAACCTTCGAAAGCCTCCCAATCCTTGGCGGGAATCGTCACCACGGACCGGTTCAGGATTTCGCTTTCAGCAGATTCAAGCGCCTTCCGGCGCACGAAATCGCTGAGACTGGTGCGCGCCGTGCTTCGCTGCCGCTTCCAGAACCGCGCGCTCATCGGAATTGACGCGAACGCTGAGAACCGAGTTTGTTTCCATGTGTATGACAATAGCATACAAACTCACCGTTGCAAGCTTTTCGGCCCCAAGCAAATCCGGCAGAACTTGACATTCTACAATTTTGTGGAATAGTCAACTAATTGATGATTCCGACAAGAATCTACCAAATCTCGGGTGTTAGCAATGATCACAGCTTTTGGCAGACTTTGCCGCAAACATAGAATTGACCGAGGACTGTATCTTGCGGATCAAGCCGAAAGCACTAGCATTAGCGTGTCATACGTATCCGCAATTGAGACCGGCAACAGACCCATCCCGGAAGACTATGCCTTTAAAGTCGCAAAGTGGCTAGGGTTGAACACCGAACAGACCGACGAGTTAACCGCGTCTGTGGCTCAGGTCGGCAACGTCGTTAAGTTCCGTCCACGGAATGCCGAAGCAGCCTCCTTGGCTTTCACAATTGCCAAGAACCTGAATGAACTTTCGACGAAAGAAATCATGCTGATTAAGGCAGCGCTAGAAAGGGGAGGACAAGATTATGAGTAAAGATTGGATTGCCTCGCCAAGGAGCGCGAAATCAATCAGTGCTTTGGCCGTGAGTTGGCGGGACTGCTTCGGATTTTTCCATGACTATGTGCCAAACATGGCCGGCATATTAGAGAATGAAATTCCAAAGATCAGGGACGACTACGAATTTCTAGTCGTTGAAGATAAGAATCTGGTCGACGATTCGGGACGTCAGGTTCGTGCGTCCACTTCGTTTAATCCGCCGCGGATATCATTCTCGGCTTCGGAGTATCGCCGTCTGGTAAACGAGCAACCTAGCGGGAGATTTACCGCAGCACATGAACTCGGCCATCTGCTGCTCCACGGATCTGACAAGAATCTCCATAGATCGGCAGCCGCACTGTCGCAAATTTCGAACAAATCCTTTAGCGCAGAGTGGCAAGCCAACGAGTTTGCGGCAGCATTTCTTGTGCCTGAACATGTCGCACATCAGTTTTCCGACCCTCAGGAATTGGCGGCAAATACGAGGGTAAGCTTACGCACTGCCCAAATCCGATTGGCCGCATTGGGCCTGTGGCCAAAGTCGAAGCCAACACCCGATCTCTCTTTCCTAGACGGCTACCGCTCAAGGTAGCTATTGGCTTGCCGCCTCGATCACATCGTCAAACGTCCTCAACCCCGTCCTCGGCGCCGAGACCAGCACCGCCATGTTGCCTGGCCGGTGTTCGTTTTTCCACATCTTCATGTGCGCCTTCGGAATATCGCTCCACGAGTAGATCTCCGACATGCACGGATCGATCCGCCTGGCGATCACCAGCTTGTTGGCGGCGGAGGCTTGCATGAGATTGGCGAAGTGCGAGCCTTGTACGCGCTTCTGATGCATCCACAGATAGCGCGCGTCCATGGTGAGATTGTAGCCCGTGGTGCCGGCGCAGATCACCACCATGCCGCCGCGCTTCACCACGAGCACCGATACCGGAAAGGTTTGCTCGCCCGGATGCTCGAACACCATGTCGACGCTGTTGCCCTTGCCGGTGAACTGCCAGATCGCCTTTCCGAACTCGCGCGCGCTCTTGAGCCAGTCGTTGTAGGCGGGTGTGCCCACCTTCGGCATCTCGCCCCAGCACGCGAACCCTTTGCGGTTGATGACACCCTTGGCGCCGAGTTGCATAACGAAGTCCTTCTTGTCGTCATCCGAGATGACGCCGATCGCGTTACCGCCGGCCGTCGCGATAAGCTGGATCGCCATCGAACCGAGCCCGCCCGATGCGCCCCAGACCAAAACGTTCTGACCCGCCCCCATCACATGCGGCTTGTGGCCGAAGAGCATGCGATAGGCGGTGGCGAGGCAAAGCGTGTAGCAGGCCGACTCTTCCCAGGTGAGATGCTGCGGCCGCGGCAGAAGCTGCCTCGCCTGCACCCGGCAGAACTGGGCGAAGGAGCCGTCCGGCGTTTCGTAACCCCAGATCCGTTGCGAGGGCGAGAACATCGGATCGCCGCCATTGCACTCCTCGTCGTCGCCGTCGTCCTGATTGCAGTGGACCACCACTTCGTCGCCCACCTTCCAGCGCTTCACTTTGGCGCCGACCGCATAGACAATCCCCGCGGCATCCGAGCCCGCGATATGATAGGGGTTCTTGTGCCCGTCGATGGGCGAAATCGGCTTGCCGAGCGCCGCCCACACACCGTTGTAGTTGACACCCGCCGCCATCACCAGGACCAGGCACTCGTCCTCGCCGATGGACCAGGTCGGCACCACCTCGATCTGCATGGCGGTATCGGGCGAGCCGTGCCGCTCCTGCCTGATGCACCAGGCGTGCATCTTCGCCGGCACATGGCCGAGCGGCGGGATCTCGCCCACGTCGTACAAGTCCTTGAGCGGCAGGTTGCCGTTGGCGGGTTTGGCGATCTGGGCGGCGGCGGACATGGCGAAACTCCCTTGCTCCTTCGATGCTAACTCATCTTGCGCCGCAACAAAAGCCTTGCCGCGCCGCCATGGTCCCGCGGCCACGTGAGTCAATTATTTACCCTTTCGGTAGAAAATAAGGGATTGGACATTCGGCCGGTTCGTCATGGTGGCCGGATTGGCTTTGGAGGAAAAGGCCATGCTTGAAGAACTCGTCGGCGGCGGACTGCCGAGCTTGAACTATTTCGGAAGTTACCTGAATATTCCTGGCAAAGCCATTCAAATGTCGCTGATTTTCAGCATCATTGGTACGGTTCTCCTAACTCGCGTCACTGCGGCTCTCGGTAATCTCACCGCGCCTCTGAACTTTATCGCCTTACTCATTGGTTCGGTTGGCGCAAATTACCTGCTGGCCGATGTCATCATGCCTTTCGAGCCGAAGTATCAGAAACCCTTCATTGTCAGCCTTGGCGGCATGATGGTGGCAGCACTCGTCATGATGATCTTCCTGAAGACCGAGCAGGCCAAGGCGAGCTAAGCGTTACTCCGCCAAAGGCCGGGTTGCGGCGGAGGCTCCGCCGTGCTTCGTTGTGCGACGCAACAACGGAGACGTCATGACCGATAAGCCCTGGCTGTTCCGCACCTATGCCGGCCACTCGACCGCAGCCGAAAGCAACAGGCTGTTCCGCTCCAATCTCGACAAGGGCCAGACCGGCTTGAGCGTGGCTTTCGATCTGCCGACCCAGACCGGCTACGATAGCGATCATCCGCTGGCCCGGGGCGAAGTCGGCAAAGTTGGCGTGCCGATCGTCCACCTGGGCGATATGCGCGCGCTCTTCGAGGGCATCCCCCTGGGCAGCATGAACACCTCGATGACCATCAACGCCACGGCGCCCTGGCTGCTCGCTCTCTATGTGGCGCTGGCCGACGAGCAAGGCGTTCCGCGCCCCAGCCTCTCCGGCACCACCCAGAACGACATCATCAAGGAGTATCTCGCGCGCGGCACCTACGTCTTTCCGCCCGAGCCTTCGATGCGGCTCACCACCGACGTCATCGCCTTCTGCACCAGGGAACTTCCAAGGTGGAACCCTATGAACGTCTGCTCCTATCATTGCAGGAAGCGGGAGCGACACCTGTCCAGGAACTGAGCTACGCGCTCGCGACCGCCATCGCCGTGCTCGATGCGGTGAAGGCCTCGGGCCAGGTGAGCGAGGCCGAGTTCCCGGAAGTCGTCGGGCGTATCTCCTTCTTCGTCAATTCCGGCATCCGCTTCGTCACCGAACTCTGCAAGATGCGGGCGTTCGTCACGCTGTGGGACAGGATTTGCCGCGAGCGCTACGGTGTCGAGGACGAGCGCCACCGCCGTTTCCGTTATGGAGTACAGGTGAACTCTCTGGGCCTCACCGAGCAGCAACCCGAAAACAATGTGAGCCGCATTCTGATCGAGATGCTGGCCGTGGTGCTGTCCAAGAACGCCCGCGCCAGGGCGGTGCAGCTTCCGGCCTGGAACGAGGCGCTGGGCCTACCCCGGCCATGGGATCAACAATGGTCGCTCCGCATCCAGCAGATCGTGGCCTACGAAACCGACCTCTTGTCTCACGAAGATATCTTCATGGTTCTAGAGTCGTTGAATCGAAGGTTGCCGAACTGGCCGCCGAGGCCGAGCCG